>WFTU01000327.1 GCA_015485375.1 Paracoccaceae bacterium
CCGAAGCGCAGCGCATAAGCGGCAAACAGGCTAAACGGGATCAGGATGGTATCGACAGACAACAATATTGCCTGTTTTACCGGTCTCGATAGTCCCGAAAGGAAAGAATACATTTTTCAGCCTCTGCTGGAAGGTAAGTCAGAATACGCTGATATCCACTGAACGTTCACTTTTCCCTTCTAAGGGAACAATCCGGCGCACTTCCACTATTATTTCTGAAAATCGACGAAACTACTCTGTCTAATCCCGCAACCCGGGACAGATATGCTTCAAGAAGATACGCGCTTCCCCCGAAAAAATTTGTGCAGCGCATCTGCCTATGTTTGTTCGGAAACATGTATCCGGCGCCAAGTATAGATCAGACCGGAAGCCAGACCAAGCAGCACCACAACGGCTACGCTGCCGTCGCGCATGAGTATGGAGTTTGTTTCGAAAGCCCGTGTTATCGCGAGTCCTGCCCCTCCCGAAACCAAAGCAATTACCAGTGGTATGGCCATTGGTCGAAGTAGTCGATGAAGCGGGATCTGCAGCACTCTAGCGGCAATTGGCGGTAACAGTATCACATGGGTAATAACCTGCATTCCCACGAAAACCCACCCGACACTAATCACGGAAAAAGACTCCGGCGCCATCAGATACCAGCCTACGAGGATAACGGGGTTAGCAATGGCGGCAGGCACAAGCCAGGGAGTGAACCGATGCGCCAAACCCTTGCCGGTCATCGCGGACATCCAGCCCAAATTCAGACTCCGCAGGCCGATGCCCAACACCATTAACGCCGAGAGATCGGATATCTGCGCGACTTTCCCCGCGGCCTGGGCGGGATCGAGAACATCGCCAATCCAGAGGGTGACAAGATCGTTGCGAAGCAAAAGGATGAAAACAATACCCTGAAATACGAGAGCCGCTTGCAACGAGGTCGACATTTCAACCAGCCGCGCATGAATAGCCGGCTTGTCACCGCTATGTTGACCCCTTCGTTTTTCAATGCCGGCAAGGTTTGCAAAAATGGAATCCAGACCATTTACCAAGCCAACGGTTGCTTGGCGAATAAATCCCATTAGCCGGGTTGCAACACCGAAAGCCAGCGCACCTGCAGGGCCGAATACTGCTGCTACGAGCAATATATCAAATCTGACATACAAATTCATAGACAAGGTTTGCAGACTGCTCCAACCAATACGACCCATAATCTGTCGGAGCGTATTATATTCAGGCCACCCCCACTTCGGCCGGAAGTCACGCCCCAGTCGCAAAACGCCCCACGCGCATACGGTATAAGTAAGAATAACGAAGACGGAGGTTCCGGTGCCAATCTGAACCAGCTTATCGGCTTCGCCGGAAGGCAGTCCTGTGAAAACCCAAAGCGACAATACGACCGCTACGAGTTCGGAAAGACGCTCGAGAAACAAGAAGAAATTATAGCGTGGCTGACGCCCCGTGACGAGCAACACACTGGTAAACGGAGTTAAACCCACGACGACAAGCATGGTAGCGATGCGCAATCCAAGGAAGACTTTGGCTGCATAAGCGATTTCCGGGTCATCCGCCTGCGGTAGAAACCACAAGCCCAGTAGCAGCATAATAAGCGCTCCTGCCAGAGCAAAACCCGCAGAGATCGCGAGTGCAGCCGATAGGACCTCCCGGAATTTTCCCCTGTTCACCACACGTCCGTCCTGGACCTCGACGCCTAGAACAGGGACCAGTCCCATCCGCAATAGCTCCGTAATAATCACCGAAATTCCGAAACCAACGGTGATCGTAATATAAATCCCGTAGATGGTTTCGCTAATCCCGATAAGTAGTCGGGTTACCGTGAGGCCGATAACCAACCCTGCGAAAAGGCGCAGGTAGTTGGACAGTATCCGCCACTTTTCGTTTTGCAATATGGACGTCACTTGCCTTGCACCTCGCGGCGAAGCCTGCGACTAGCGCGCAAGGCCTTCCAGCGTTGGCGTGGAAAGCGCACAAAAGCTTTATGCAGGATACCGCCAACCCTGCTCGCTGCCATACGGATTCTGCCGAAATGTATTTTTTCTCCTTTTAACTCGTAGCCATGTCGAACCATCATGGTTCCCAAGGCCCACTCCAACAGGGCAACATCCCGGCGCGGGAGCTGTTTTTTCCATGCCTCGATACTGTCAGTGAACAGTGCCCTGCGCGTATTTGCATGGTGGGTTTGTTCTTGCGAAAACCCGTCCGTCTCCCGAGTGTGAAAATTCAGCATATCAAGAGAAAAATCCACGCCGAGAAACACACATATATCACGCAGGGTAGATTCCGGATCGGTAACCAGGTCTTCGTAACGTATGGGCAAAAAGTCCGATCGGGCGGCCCAGTTTTCTAGCGTGGAAGTGCCACTTGCCCATTCGGAGGCGATATCCGCAACCGCATTCGATCCTACTTTTACCTTGCGATAGGAGGCCAGTACCGCGCGCGGATCGCGCATGATCTGCACTATCTTTGCACCGGAAAAACAATCGCGTATAGCATCGAGGTGATTGACGTGATCAGGCGTTTTTTCACCAATGATCATGTTCGGGTGGGCGGCTGCATGAAAATCCAAAATAGCGGCAAGCGTTGCACATTCGAGAGGCTTTCCCTGATTTTTTCGCGCTTCAATCAGCGGTTTCAGTTTGTCAGAAGACAACCCTGCGTCGGCCAGCCACCAGGCCGATGCCACGGCCTCGGGAGTATCCGGGGCGGAATGCAAGCGTGGACGAACGGACCTGAAGAAAAAAGTCTCGGGGCAGACATAGATTTCCGGATGGGATGAAAGGATGGTTTTAAGAAGTGTCGTTCCGGATCGCCCGCAGCCCACGATAAAAAAGCGGTCTTGTCTGACAGGCTTCGACATCAGCAATGTTCCTTTTCCTGAGGGTCGCGCGTGTAGCCCAACGTATCAAGCGCATGCCCCGCATAGTGATTAAACACTTCGCAGGCGTCCGGCGAAAACTGGTTTACCCAATCGCCCGCCACGCCTTTTCGAAGGAAAGAGCCTTTTTTTTCCGTACCGCTTTCACGACCGGACTGCGCCTGAAATGAATAATTTTCGACAATTTTGTCAATGCGGCTTTCGGATGGAAGGTCCCTTTGTAGCGCGACAACTATTTTTCCGATCTCGGCCTTCGGATCAAGCAAGAGGTCTTCATATCGTGTTTCTATTACCCCTGTCCTTCCGTGCCAGCGATCGACAAATTCGGGCCAGGTAAAAGACGGACCCACCACGTTTGTCATAAGCCCCTCGATAAATCTGGGGAGGTTCTCGCGAATATTGTCTGGATCCCTGATCCCTAGCAACCGAGCATTCTTTGCCACATGTTCGGCATCGCCAAACTCGTGGCCGATCAAAAGGTGATTGTAAAACGAGACCATGATATCACGGCCATCTCTCCAGATGACAACAACATTTTTCATACCTGTCGGGTTGAGTATGTGACATTGCATCAGGCAGGATCGCACCATCGGAAGCCGGTTGCGCGGATAGGGAAGTTGCAGCGTTTCAGAGAGCAACTGCGACAGCCACGAACCGCCGGATTTCGGATACTCGTTTACGATGACGTTGTGCGCGAACGGTCGCGTTGCACCCCTGAGGACCGCGAGTCTGGTGCCGCTGTTCAGTAGATGCCACCATCGTTTGTTTTGGCGTTCAATCAAAAACATGGGTATGAATCCACTAAAGTTAAAATCCTGTGACAGAAATCAAACCGCGATCCCGATACTCGGCGATCTGACGCAAAAAATCATCCATGAAATCCTTCAGACCCGGCGTTTGCGAGAGATTGAAGGGATGTAACCAGAAATGCACATCGGCACCATTGGCGGCATGCGCCAGAGCGCGTGAAATCCGGTGTTGGTGCATATATCGCTTGAGGGACCCGCCAGATACACCCCAGTTTAAAAACTCGCTCGCATAGTGCAGCGTCAGCCCCGAGGAATCTTCCTCCTCCCAAACGGGGCTAACAGGACGCGAATACAGCGACCATGCCCGCCGTATCCGCCCCGGCCGGTTGGTCGGGTCCGGTGTATTGCGGGGCGGCATCCGGACGTGGGTGATGCCGGCTGCCCTGACAATGTCGAAATGCCCGAAATGGTTGCGGGGAAAAACGAGGCGCGTACAATCAAGCCCGAATGCCTCGTTTGCTTCTTTGGCGCGCGCCAGATCTTTGGCAAAAACGTCTACCCCCTGCTCGGGGTCCGAAAACAGAAGATGCGAGTAGGTATGGGTTCCGAATAACTGCGGGGTGCGCATGCCTGAAATCGTATCAAGAAGATCGCGCCCATCTATAGTAGCTTCATCAGCTTCGGCCAGAAATTCACCGATATCCCTCGCGTATTGACCACGAAGGTGGGAAAAATCCCGTTTTTCAGGATCGTCTATCATAGCGCCGACCACAGCCCAGGTGAGGGCAAATTCCAGATCATCCAGCTGCTTGGTGAAATGCTTCAAGGCTGGCCGCAGATCCCGATAAATGCCCGCAGCCTGATTTGCGCGCCATTGACCGTCGGCAGCGACGCCCCAACCACATTCGAAATCAAGCGAAATCCTGACCTTTCCCGTAGCCATTGTCACAGCCCCCCCTCGGCATCATAGCCGAGTTGTTCCATCATCGGTCCGATGACCGCTCCTAGCTTGGTGCGATCCGTTTGCGTCAAGCGCGAAAAACTTTCGGCGTTCTGACTGCGGATAGTAAAGGAACGCGACCCTATGGTGATGGAGCCGTCATCCTCCAGCGTCACAACAGAGTCGTCGACACCTATGAACCGGAATATCTCGCGTATATGGTCAACCGGGTTTCTTGTGAAATCTTCATAGCGAATTTCGTGGTAGTGATTTAACGCCCCTTTGTCACGCTCGATTATCTGATTTGCAAAAACCCATTGCTCTCCAACCTGCTCGATCGGATAAACATCGGAACCTACAGATTTGCGTGCGGCCCCCTTCGGGCTGGCCCTTCGACGGATACCCTCGCAGACACAATAACCGTTCCGGATTACGCCTACGAAATAGGCGTTTTCAAATCCATCCTGCAAGAACGGCATCCAGGCGCCGTGGACGATCGACTTTTCGATAAAGACTCTGGCCCCCCTCCGCCACCAGGGTCCCCAGTCGCGGATTGCTTGATGCGCGACCTTTTCGGGCTTCCGGTCAGACAAGTCGGCGGCGCGGGCATTGCGATACCACATACGTTCCCAGCCACCCGCTTCGAGATTCGGGAAAGCGTCTGTCATCTCGACTCCTTCGCGAGGCAGTGATGATACCTCCGGATGGGCTCCGATCATTTCTCTTAATATTGTCGTTCCAGAATTGTAACACCCTCCCATGAAAACCCAGCGCTCCGGCGTTCGGCGCGGTAGCAGAATGCCAAACACCCGCCAAAGCCGAAATCGTATCCAGGCCCGTACAAGCGATTGCTGCACAAGACCTCTGAAAACCGCCCCCCGGTTCCGCTCCAAAAAGGCCCTGATACGGCCAGGATAGCTCATCGTTTTTCCACTTCTTAGCGTTCGCGAACGCGGACACTGCCAAGTCTTGCAGCAGCGCGCCGTAAAGGTTCGGGTACTTCTACTTGAAGCGCGCCCTGTGAACCAGATATGCAAAGCGAAAACTTCGACCGATCTTGTCGTTCACACCTTTCCGCCATGTGGCGTTTCATCCCCGTTCCGGAACTCAACTTAACAAAGTTTCAAAGACTATGGAAACAGTACCGGAGACTTCAATTCGCGTTCTTTTTACGGAGTTGTCGCAAAATAGGCCGAAACGGTTTGCACAAACTGCTCGGCACAGGTATCGGCATCAAAGCGCGCGGCGCGCGCGTGCCCCTTGGCGACCAGATCTGCCCGCGTGGCTCCGGTCAGGTTTTGCAATGCAGCCAGTGCGGCAATAGTATCGCCGGCAGGCACGATCATACCTGCATCACCAATGCTTTCTTTGGCTGAAGTGGTATCGCAGGCTAGCACGGGACAACCTGCGGCCATTGCCTCTAGCGCAACCATAAAAAAACTTTCCAACTCGGAAAATGTGACCAGAGCATACGATGCGCGGAGTTGCGCGTACAGCTCTTCCCGCCCGAGATATCCAGTGAAGGAAACCGAAGGAGTCGCATCTACGAAAGCGCGATCGTCGGGGGGAAGGCTGGCGTAAATTGCGGCCTTGTCACCTACGAATACCAAACGCGCCGAAGGTTCATGGATACGCCACGCACGAAACAGTTCCACTGTTTTGTCATTACGTTTATGGGGCGCTCCACTGGTTACCGTGACTAAAGTACGGTCTTGCCCATCTCGTGGAATTCCTTTGGTTGGCGGTGTATCAATACCAATATAGCATACCCTGGTACTTGCGCCGTTCTCCCCGGGTTCTTCTGCAAGGGCCTGGATAAAACGGCTCTCGAACAGGTTCAGCTGCGAGCGATTCAACGCGGCCTGCGAAGCCCGTCTCTGCATCACTGCGCGCAACCTCCCAACAGCGCGCACGCGATCCGCCAGCGGCAAGAAGGGAATGATGTTAATGTGATAGGTCACCTGCGACAGCGCGACCGGGCTGCGATAATTGAAGGACAAAATGAGATCATTGCCGAGGGTCCGGCACAAACCGGGCAGTTGAAACTTTCGAAACAACGTGGAGCGCACAGCTCCGGCAGCGTTGGAATGCATAGAAACCTCTACCCCGTCGGGTAGCGCATAAGTATCGAATATCGGGCGGCTGACCAGCACTGTTACCCGCCAGCCCGCGCGGGAAAAGGCACCCGCAAGCCGGACCATAACCACACCCCCGCCGCCACGGGCAAGGTTCAACCCGTCAATTAGGATATGTCGCCGAGTGTTCATTCCGCTTTCAAACCTTCAACCATATCCCGCCAGAGTTTCAATACATGCGCCTCGTCCGAGGTATTTGCGTACCAGTCCAGAACCAGGTCCCGGCCAGGGGGGTGATCCAGTAACCTTCGCAAGGCTGTGGCAATTCCTTGCGCTGTGGGATCTTGCGCTACAACTCCGACCCCTGCCGCTTCCAGTTCCCGCGCAAGGTGGCTTTCGGGCTCGACCAGCGCCAGTATCGGTACTCCGAGTCCCGCGTAAGTCAATACCTTGGACGGATACGCCACCCGGTAGATATCGGGGCTCAGCGACACGAGGCCCACCGCGGAATCTTCAATCAGAAGCCGGGCCTGCGCAAATGGCAAGAAAGGACCAAACCGAACCTGCGGATGATTTTTCCAACGCGCCTTCAGATCTGCCAACGCGGCTCCGTCGCCCAGAAAAAACAGCTCAAGATCCGGATAGTCATCAAAGCACTGCGCTATGCCCTCGGACAAACGGAGCAGGTTCTGAAAACGCCCAAGATTGCCGGCAAAAATTACCCGGCGCCCGGCCGGGTCGCGGATCAGATTGGCAGGCGGAGTATCGCTGTCGGAAAAGTCATCCAGCGAGAAGTTGTTTATTATATGTACAGGTAAATTTTTTAGTCCACGGGACGCCAGTGTAGCGGCCATGTCTTCCGACAGGACGATAATTGCAGCAGCCCGTCGCAAGGTTTGGTTGTCCATCCATTTAAGGATACGAGCCGGCATCCCCCGCCCCATCCGGTCACCCGAGTAGAGTGATACCTCGGGATGAATATCCATCATGTGATAGACAAACCGCGCTCCAACCAGACGAGCTGCAAGGCTGGCCGTCCAGCCCGCAACAACGGGAGGAAAGGTCGAAGCAGTAACAACGTCCGGACGCAAACGCAGCACATGGAAAAAAAGTGCGACACAATACAAGAATACATTCGCTACGCGCAGCACGATATTTTGGCGGTTTTCCCGGAAGACCCAGCAGCGATATACGCGCAACCGGCCCAGAGTCTCTCTCGTCGGCACATCTATCGCTTTATCCCGATACGAAGGTCTTGAGGCAAACACATGGACCTCGTGACCTGCCTCGACCAGCCCCTCTCCAATCGAGCGCAACATAAGAGCATAAGGGGGCGAGTCGGGCCAAAAATACCTATGGGTAAGCAGAACTTTCATGGATTGGAATCCAACAAATCCAGGATGTGTCCAATGACTTCATCTTGCTGTTCGGTCGACATGTCGCTCCCTGACGGCAAGCACAACCCCGTCTCGAACAGGCGTTCATCCACGCCCGAGCCATGGTATTCGGAACCATCGAACAAAGGCTGCATATGCATCGGCTTCCAGAGCGGGCGGCTTTCAATTTCGAATTCCATCAGCTTTAGCCGCACATCTTCGCGCCCCAGACCCAACACCTTCGGGTCTAGTGAAATAGCCGTTAGCCACTTTGTGGAACGGGCGCCTTCGGGTTCCGGCATGAACATGATCCCGGGGCGGGACAATGCTGCGTAGTACCGGTCACAAATTTCGCGACGACGGGCCACCCGGGCATCCAGAACCTCCATTTGCCCAAGACCGATTGCCGCGCAAATGTTGGACAAGCGATAGTTGTAGCCATAGGTTGAATGCTGGTAATGGGGGGCTGGATCACGCGCCTGCGTGGCAAGGAACCGGGCTTCGTCGGCAATTTTCTCCGACCTTGTAACCAACATGCCGCCGCCCGAAGTGGTTATAATTTTGTTTCCGTTAAAGGATAAAATGGCAGTATCGCCACCTGACCCGCACATACGTCCGCCAACATGACGTGCGCCCAGACTTTCTGCACTGTCGACAACAAGTGCGACCCCGAACCGGCTACACATCGATTCCAGACGATCAAGATCGACCCCCTGCCCATATAAATCGGTAGGCACGATCGCACGGGGCAATCTGTTCCCTCTATTCGCGTCTTCGAGAGCCTGCTCAAGCAGGTCACAGTCGACGGTCCAGGTATCGGGTGACAAGTCAAAGAATACCGGTTTTGCGCCTTGATAGAGAACCGGAAATATTCCGCCAGCAAAGGTCATGGAGCTGATCCAGACTTCGGAGCTCTCCCCGACACCCGCAATCCGCAAAGCAAGATGGAGTGCTGCCGAGCCCGACGACAGGCCGACGCAATGCAGGCCGCCACCCAGATAATCGCTGACAGTTTGTTCAAACGCATTCAATTGCGGACCCAACGGTGCCACGAAATTTGTATCGAAGGCATCGGCTACATACGCCTGTTCTGTGCCGCCCATGTGCGGTCGAGAGAGCCAAATCCGCATTTCAGTCCCCATATCCGTGCGCTGCCATAGGCGCTTTTAAAATATCCAGTGCTGAAGGGGGCAATTCAGCCAATAATGCTCGCCCCTTGCCGACCGAGGTGGAGTGCACCAAATCAGCAGACTCCGAAATTATTGTCGCGTCGACATCGGCTTCCAGAAATTTCAATATATCCGCCAATACACCAGCCGGATCGGCGGTCAGATCCTCATAACGGAGCGTCATTACTCTTTCCGGCGCAATCTGTGTAAATGCTTCATCTGCCTTGTTGATACAGGCGGCCCATTGGAAAGCACATATCTCCTCCAGCGGGGCTCCTTCCATCTCGGACATCCCTGCAAAGCGCGGCCCCCAAACCGACAGACGTTTACTTTTCCCGAGCATCAGACCCAGGCGCGACCGAAGAAACGACCATCCATAAACAGGCAGGTCCGAAATTGGTGTGTAACGGGCCTTGGCTGCAAAATACGGTAAGCCGGGAAGTTCAAGGTCCCCTTGCCAACGTTTGCGCGCGGAAGCTACCACATCTATCCCGGAACGCACGATATAGAGATACCTGGCTTCGGGAAGAACAGCTTCGACAAAAGGCACGCGGAGCGAGTTGGCGCAGGTTTTTTCCACAACAAATCGAGGTTTCCCTTCCTGCTTCCAAATTTGCCGGAACGCTCCCCGAATATAGCGACGTATTTTGGGAGTAGCTGCATGAGCGGGAATTTCATCATTCGGCCAGGACAGGTTTCCGTGACGCCAAACCGGATTGATTTCATCACAGTTCCAGGTGGCAAATCCAGGCAAACGTGTCAGCATATCGCGCAACACATTTGTTCCTGACCTACCT
This sequence comes from Paracoccaceae bacterium, assembly GCA_015485375.1. GTDB lineage: Bacteria > Pseudomonadota > Alphaproteobacteria > Rhodobacterales > Rhodobacteraceae > NORP23. The sequence goes on from WFTU01000327.1 coordinate 9,982, forward strand.
GCCCCAATAATAACCAGAGGCGTGAATTTCAGATCTTCTCCGGTCATTTTTTCAACGTTCCGAAAATGTAGCCCAAATCGCGTTTCAGGCTCCAGTTATCCAGGTAATCCAGGTTTATCTTTACCTTGTCCGGCCAAATTACCTGATCGTTAAATTCTTCCGGATCGTCTTGCTCTGCCAACAGATCCTCTTCGTTGCGATACTTCAAGGTGGCGGGACCGGTTATACCGGGCCTAAGCCGCAACAAACGCCGGTCCTCTCCCTCCAGACGGTCCAGATATCCCGGCACGTCGGGGCGCGGACCGACAAATGACATTTGTCCCAACAATACATTCCACAACTGGGGCAGTTCATCCAGTTTCCAGCGCCGAAAGCGTGCGCCCCAAACGGTTATTCGGGGGTCTTTGGCGGTAGTAACGGCAGTTCCGTCAATATTGCGCATTGTGCGCAACTTAATTACCTTGAACGGCTTTCCGCCCAACCCGATACGCTCCTGGCGAAAAAAACCGCTTGCACCGGTATCATATCTGGCAATCAGCCAGGTAACCGCGATAACAGGCCACAAAATCAGTAGTCCCAAAGCAGCGAACACCAGATCAAAACCGCGCTTGATGACCTGATCACTTGGTGACATTCTTGCGAACTCCGTGCCGCTGGTTCGATAAACGCGCAGTTCCAACAATCAAACTTACCACTCGTTCGGAGGTATTGGTGATACAATAGTCGCGGGGCACCGGATGAGGCCTGCCTTCGATTTCTCGTTCGGCAAACATCCCGGTCACCGCTTCGATTCCGTCCAGCATCGTGTCGCGATCCAGGCCGGTGACAACAAGGCACCCTACGTCAATTCCCTCCGGCCGCTCTATCGCGTCGCGCGGTGTTATAGCGGGGAACTCCAGAATCGAGGCCTCTTCGGCAATCGTACCGCTATCGGATACCGCGCAGAATGCGTTCATTTGCAGTTTATTGTAATCATGAAACCCGAACGGCCGGGAATATTGCACTTTGCTGTGGAATGTCGCGCCGAGTGCATCAAGCCGCTTTCGGGTGCGCGGATGGGTTGACACGATAACAGGATAACCATACCGCTCTGCCAGAGAATTTAACGTTGCCACCAAAGATTTCAAACGCCCGGTATCATCCACGTTTTCTTCACGGTGCAGCGATACAATGAAATACTCGCGACGTTTCAGTTCCAGCCGGTCAAGAATGTCAGAAGATTCGATCCGGTCCAGGTAATGTGTCAGTACCTCGCGCATAGGGCTTCCGGTCAGAATGATATTCTGATGCGCCAACCCCTCGGCCAACAGGTGACGACGCGCGTGCTCTGTGTAGACAAGGTTGAAATCTGCAATGTGATCAACCAGCTTTCGGTTGGTTTCTTCAGGTACATTCCGGTCAAACGAGCGATTGCCAGCTTCCATATGATAGACTGGAATTTTCATCCGTCGCGCAATAATTGCCGAAATAGCCGAGTTCGTATCCCCAAGGATCACAACCGCATCAGGGGCTTCCGCGACCAGGACCTTTTCGGTTTCGACCAGTATTCCGCCCAACGTCTCGGCCAGACTGCCGCCGCCTACGCCAAGGAAATGGTCCGGACTACGCACCTCGAGGTCGGAAAAGAAGACTTCGTTCAGCTCGGGGTCCCAGTTCTGGCCCGTGTGCACAATCACATGGTCAGTGTATCGGTCCAACCGGTCAATCACGCGAGACAGGCGAATAATCTCGGGGCGAGTGCCGAGAATAGTCATGACCTTCAACTTGCTCATGGTATCACCTTGTCTGCGTATGTGTCCGGATGTTGCGGGTCAAACATATCGTGTGTCCAGAATAGCGTCAGGAGCGGACCTTGTCCGACGTTCTCGATAGAATGGGTATGCAGTGTGGGCATGTCCACCGGAGCCGGAGCCTCTCCGGAAACGCGGTACTCCCGGATTTCGTCTGTCAACACTTTACGGATACGTATCACGGCTTCGCCCTGCACCACAAGAAAGCGTTCGACCTTGTTCAAATGGAAATGGTCACCTCTCGTGACGCCAGGTCTGGTTGTGGAAAAGAAACTCTGACCTCCTCCCCCACCTTTCACAGCCTCGAAAAGGGTGCCCCGGGAGTCGGTGTTCAGTTTTAGCGGGCGCGGCCACCTTTCCGGATAAGTTGCTGCGCGATAGGTGTTGAATAGCGCCAGATCGAAAGCATTCGAGAGATCAGGATAAATATTGGCCGAGTATAGTGCGTGAAATCCCTCCAGCTTGTCCAGCAACTCGGGCACCGACATGGGATGTGCCTCTGGCGCAAGGTCGCCCGCAAACCTGTTCGTTGCCGCGTGGATCGCTGTCTGTGCGGCAGACCCTGCATGCAGCAACTGCACCTGGCCTTCCGGATTCACCTGCGGGGTCTGGCCCGCAAGAATCCGGTCGATCAGCGTGGCAGTGACATTGTTGTAATCGGGTCGCGCGCCTTCTCCGAAAATGTGGGGCAGGATCAAATTGGTATATCGGTCCGTAAAAGCAGAAAACACTTCGCTTGCGAGTCGTTTCCCCCGCCCGTAAGGCGTATCGCTCGCGGCGTGGGTGGAATTTGCATAAACGATGTGGGGTTCCGCGCCCACTGTACGGCAGGCAGCAACCAGACGGCGGGCCAAGGCAGGATTTTCTGACTCGAGCACGTCATCTGCCGCACGGTTCACACCGGCAAAATGCAACACCGCATCAGCTCCGGCAACTGCGGCGTTCAATGCGACATCATCGTTAAAGCTGGCATGATCCAGCGCTACAACGTCGTAGGGCGGCAACGCGCCTTTGAAACTGGCAGCGCAATTGCTGGCATGTAAACGCGCTCGCGCTTGCCAGCCGATCAACCCGTTTGCGCCCGTAACGACAATACGCATCACGCTCCCCCGGCCGCATTCCAGGTTTTCAGTTCACTCTGCACTTCAGGCAAGCTTAACAGCAGATCTTTCACCCCTTGCACCGAAAGTCTCTCCGTGTTGTGAGAGTGGTAATCGTCCAGGCGCACGGTTTCAGTATCCCCCTCGCTAAAGTAGGGTTTGTAGTTGAGATCACGGTGATCCATCAAAATGCGGTAGTAATCACCCAAATCATCGGAACGGGTAAGTTCTTGGGCGCTGGCCAATGTTTCATATAGCTTTTCTGCATGACGCCAACCGATAACTTCGACCGGATGATCCGGCACTCCAAACAGTTCTTTGAGGCTTTGCACCAAATCGATAATTGTCGAGGCTGGAGCCTTTTTTATGAACAAATCCCCCTGATTGGCATGAGTGAACGCATAGTTCACAAGCGCCACACTATCGCGCAAGGGCATAAGAAACCGGGTCATTGTAGGCTCGGTTACCGTAATCGGCTTGCCTGATCTTATCTGGCGGATAAACAGCGGTATTGCACTGCCACGCGAATACATCACATTACCATAGCGCACGCAGGAGATTGTTGTCTTGGCGCCGACACCCAAGTCGCGCGCGGCGGCCTGGGCGGTTTTTTCCATCATAGCCTTGGACATACCCATAGCGTTAACGGGAAATACAGCCTTGTCTGTGGACAGGCATACCAGACTATCCACCTTTGCGCGGACGGCTGCGCGGATAACGTTTTCGGAACCGATAATATTCGTCCGAACAGCTTCGTGAGGAAAGAACTCACAGGAGGGCACCTGCTTCAATGCCGCCGCATGAAACACACTTTGCACCCCATGTGTTGCGCGCTCTACGGCATCGCGATCGCGGATATCACCGATATAGTAACGCACCCGGTCGTCACGCAAATCATTGCGCAGCATGTCCTGCTTTTCCTCGTCACGGCTGAGAATGCGCACCTCGTCCACGCCTTGGTCCAGCAAGCCCCGCAACATTGTCTTGCCGAAGGATCCGGTCCCGCCGGTGATCAATACACTCTGAACCGCTCTATTCATAAGAACTCCGCTTTCAATCCGTTTCCTGACTTACAGTCTTTTAGTTTGTCCTGAATAGCCCCTGGCTTCCTAGGCGGCTTCCCGGTTCATATTTTGTCGTTTTTGAACTCTATAGGTGACCGCAACCGGTTTCTAGCGCGTTTGCGTTTCAGATTGTAGAACATTTCGAAGTATTCGACGTTTACGGTTTTGCGTTTGCTCCCAACCTTGGGTTACCGAGGTCTAGAACTCTCCGGCTTTGGCCAGTTCAATATAGCCTGTCTGATCTGGGAATACCGCGCCAGCGAACATCGTATGCGTCCACTGGAAAATGAATTGCGGGCGAAACATTCGGAAACCCGGGGCCGAACGTGCGAATCGGCAATTGGATATTATTAGAATCAACGCCGCAGATGATCTGCAATCGCCAAAAACACCCCAATAAGTTGTAAAATTGATGAAAATGCGACCAAAACATTGACACAAATCAATGTTTTCCCGTTAATATCGCGCAAATCGGGGACGCTTACTTTGTTGAATTCATTGTTGCCACAGTCATTGCTTGTTGTTTTTCTGTCCCTTACGGCTTTTTCTGCCACGGCCGAGGTGCGGAAATTTACCGATTGGGCGCTTGAGTGTCCTGAAGGCGGCGCCCCTTGTGTTCTCTCCCAGACAATCGCATCCGCTGACAACGTATGGTTGGCTACGGTTCGCATGGTGTTGTCGGCCAAAGGTGCGGTGGTGCAGTTTCTGGTGCCGCCCACGGTGCATATCGCTTCGGGGTTGTTTGCGTCCAGTGATCGTGCGGACCCGTTGCAGGCGACATTCATCCGTTGCAGTCCGCAGGCCTGCGAGGCGGTTCTGGAGCTGGATCGGCAGGAACTGGATGCGTGGAAGCGGGGCAATACGGCAGAGGTGCGCTATCGTCCGGCCGCCAATACCCCTCCGGCGGTTTTCAATATTTCGCTTATGGGGCTGACAGCCGCCTTGCGGACCGCCAGAGAGGCCTCCGACTGATGTTGCGTGTTTTCCTGATATTGGCAGCCCTGCTGTCTGCCGGCTCCGCTATGGCGCAAAGTTTTTCGATCTCGGCGGTCGATTTTGGCGAGTCAGCCTATCTGGAAGAAACCGAGTTGCAGGCGATTGCCGCGGATTATGTGAATCGCCCGATTGTGTTTTCCGACTTGCAGGAAATGGTGACAAAGATCCAGCTGCTCTATGCCGAGCGCGGGATTGTTACGGCGAAGGCTGTCTTGCCGCCGCAGGAAATCCGCGATGGCGTGCTGCGGATCGATCTGGTCGAGGCCACAATCGAGGACGTGCGGCTGGAGGGGTTCGAGCGCACCGATCCGGAGTTTGTGCGACGGACGATTTCGCTGGAGCCCGGAAAGATGCCGGATTTCGAGGTGCTGGAACGGGAGTTGCGGATTTACGACATTTCGTATGATCTGGCGCCGACCCTGACTTTCGGGGCGGGGGAGACTCCGGGCACGACGGTTGCCGTGATAGCGGCCGAGGAGCCCAGGAAATTCGAGTGGACCGTTTCGGCCGATAATTTCGGTTCCGAGGAAACCGGTATTTATCGCGGGTCGGTTTTTGGTCGCTGGAACAGCGTTTCCGGCTGGCGGGATGTGCTTTCCATGCAGGCGACGGTGTCGGAGGGGTCGTATTCCGGTTCGCTCGGGTATTCGCGACCGGTTGGCGGCGGGGGCGGCACTGTAATCGGCACGGCGAGCTACGCCCATACGGAGATCGTGCAGGGGTCGTTCGAGCCGGTCGATGTGGTTTCGGATTCCTATACCGCTTCGTTGAGCTATCGCCGTCCGTTGCGGGTGCGGCCGCGATCACATTTCATTATCGACGTGGGCATTGCCGGCGAGATGAGCACCTCGACCATCGAGGCTACACCGTTTTCCGACATCCAGCTGGGCGAGTTTGTTCTGCAGGGGACCTATGTGCGCCAGTTCGATACGGCCCAGATCGCCGTGAATTTTGGTGCGAAAGCCGGGTTCTCGGATGCGGCGAATACCTCGGAGACCGAAGGCGAGTTCTATCTGGGTTTCGGGGGGATTTCCTATTCGCAGGCGATTGCCGAAAAGGCGCTGCTGGATATATCGCTCAAGGGGCAGTATGCGCTCGAACAGAACCTGCCGGTGGCGCGCCTGTTCAGTGTTGGCGGCGCGACGAGCGTGCGGGGTTATCCGAACAATATTCGTGGCGGGGACAGTGGCGCATTGCTCAAGGCGCAGATCGCACCACTCCGCCCGTTCGAGCCTGAATCGATGGAGGGCTTCGGTTTCAGCCCCTATCTGTTCGTCGATGCGGCTTTTGTCATGCCGTATCGTGTGGATAACAGCATCAACCCGGATCAGGATTATCTGGCCTCGGCCGGTGTCGGGCTTCGTGTGGACTGGAACGACAAGGTGAGCGCGCTGCTGATGGTGGCTGTGCCGCTGATAGATACGCTCGGCTTTGACGGCTCCGGTGACGGGCAGGTCTTTTTCGGGCTGGATTACAGATTTTAGACAGATGCAATGAAACGGCGGCTTTCGCCGGAACTACAGGGATGGAATACGAATGAAACAGACACTGATACGCATGATCGCAACCTTGGCCACGGTTTTCTTTGCCGGTGCCGCAATGGCGCAGGACGCGGCGACGGACGCGCCGGCGCAGGACGTTGCCAACAACACGGCTTTCGGCGACTGGATCGTGATTTGCGAGGCGGTTACCGTGCGCGAGAACGCCTGTCGTCTGGTGCAGGAGCTGAGCCTGCGCGAGACCAATGCACTGGTCGCCCGCTTTATCGCCCTGCCTGCGCCCGAAGGCGCGATCCTGCTGGCGCAGGTGCCTATCGGCGTCTATTTCCCCGGCGGCGCGGTTTACCGTTTTGCCGGTCGCGACGATCTGGAGCAGCGCGAAATGATCTGGCAGCGGTGTTTCGGTGACATCTGCGAGGCGGCTATTGCGCTCGATGCCGACGAGATCGCGATGTTCGCTGAGTCCGATACCATACTGTTCGGTTACCGTCAGGCGGCCGCAGCGGAGCCGACCATCGTGAGCGTGGACGTCAGCCAGTTCACACAGGCGCTGGAGGCTATCACGCCGGAATAGGGAGTTACCCGGCGCGGCTATTCTGTCGCGCCGGTTTGGTACCGCGGAATTACGCCGCAATTGTCGAGTTGGAATGTTGCTATGAAACGCAAAATACAGACCGCGAAAACGCATAATACTTCTGTGCGGACATTCAAGGCGCTGGCGAACCGGATGGTTGGCGGCGCGCTTGTGTTTTCAACGGCGTGGTTGCAGGTGGTTCCGGCCTATGCGCAGGCGGTTGTGGCGGACGGCTCGACGGCAACGAATGTGTCTACCTCCGGAGTTATCACGACGGTAACGACCACAACCATCAATAACGGCACGGCGTTCAACTCTTTCTCCAGCTTCGGTGTAGGGGTTGGCGAGACGGTCAATATGATCCAGCCGGTCAATTCCGGTGCTCTGGTCAATATTATCAAAAGCGGCACGACAACCAGTATCGACGGGGTTCTGAACGCCTATCTGGGATCGGCCAGTCCGGCGACAACCGGCCTTACAAATGTCTATTTTGTCAATCCCGACGGGTTCGTGGTGGGCGCGAGAGGCGCTATCAATGCAGGGCAGCTTACGCTTTCCACAGGGACGGCGGCGTTTCAGGATGATCTGGTAACCGAGAGCACGGGCGCTACGGTTGTCGGTCTGGATACCCCTACCGCGCTGTTGTTCGCAGGGAACGAGCCGCTGGATTCAACCGGCGCGATCGAGGTTTACGGCGCGATCAATGCCACCCGTCTGGAAATGCGGGCCGGTGGCCGGATGCTGCTGAACGGACAGATTTCTGTCGTTGATGACAGTGTTACCGGCGCGATTACGCCTGCGGTGAACACGGTCGGAATTCCCTCTGCCGGCGGGGCTACGGTCGAGGGCGGGGTGATCCGTCTGTTTGCCGGCGGTAATCTGGAGATTGACGGAAATGTCGCCGCGGGGCGTGGCGGCGCGCTCGGCACGGATGTTGCCGGTGGTCTGATCGAGGGGGTTACGGACGGAACCCTTACGGTCAAATCCGGTGCCAATATCGACGTTTCCGGTGATGGTGCCGCTTTCGGTGGCTCGGTGGTGCTGTTCACCAAGGGTTCGGCAATTTTGGAAGCGGGGATGAAAATCGACACCAGTGCGGTGGCCGGTGACGGCGGCTTCTTCAGTCTGCGCTCGGGCGAGATATTGCAGCCGGGTGGCGACATCAATCTGGCGGGGACGATTGACGGCAGTAGCGTCAGCGGCAATGTCGGTTCCTCCATCATTATCGGCAACAACCTGATTGTTGATGGCGATCTGGCAACATTCGGCGGTGATCTGGCGCTGATCGGCAACAGCTCGATTTCGCTGGAGGCAAACCAGTCCATCAGCACCCGCGCGGTCGCGGCGGGGGATAATCCGCTGACCGGTGTGAGCATCGGGGCCTCTGGCGATATGTTCCTCTATGCGCCGCAGATCGACATCAAGACCGGCTCGCAGTTGCGGGCCGACGGCACGGGCGCGGACAACGGTGGTCTTGTCGCCCTGCTGGCACGGGCGCGTTACGAGGGGATCGGCTGGGCCATCGGTGCGCCGGATGCTACCGCGATCATCAATATCACCAATGCCACGGTTCAGGGCGGCACGGTTGTCGTTGACGCCTACGCCCAGAGTGGCAACAAGCTTGGCGATGCCGATCCTGTGGTCGAGGAAACGCAGGGCACGGTGGTCGATAACCAGAACGATACGAATACACAGGCGGTTACCGATTTCATCGACCAGTCGGCGATGCTTATCCAGGAGGTCCTGACCCGCGGTCTGGATGCGGCCAATGCGCTGGTGCCGATCCAGGTTCAGGTGATGACGGCCACGGCCAAGGTCAATATTACCGACTCGACAATTCAGGCGGACGGAAACTGGAAGGGTGCGGGTGTGCTTCCTGTCGTCGCCAATGGCGAATTCAGTTTTGCCGACAACGGGCAACTGTCCAGTGGCGGCCTGATGGAGCATGTCTACAGTTTTATGGGCCAGAGCCCCTTTGACGTTTCGCAGCAGTTGCCGGGCGATGCCTCCGGTCTGGCAAATGTATTGCTGCCGGCGGATACCGGCGGCCTGACGATCCGCCTGCCCAAGGATTTCGATACGGCGGCAGACAGCCTCTATATCCAGTCCTACGCCGAAACCAGCGTGGATATTGCGCCGAAGGCCTATGGTCTGGGTCTGGCCGTGGCGGTCACGAATACCGATTCCGGAGTAAAGATCACGAACTCCGACCTGACGACGGTTGCGGGGGATATGTCGCTTGCCTCCACCGCGCAGGAGAACATGAATATCTCGATCGCCGCCGGCAAAATCGCCGGTGTTGCTGTCGGGATCATTGTTTCCTCCCGAACCCTGACCAACCAGTTGCTGGTTGATGGCGGGACGATTACCTCGGCCGGATCGCTGGATGCGGCGGCCTGGACGGGCAAGTCGCATGCGTTGTCGAATGTTGCCAACGCCGGACAGGACGGCACCGTGGCGGCGGCGCTGACGGTTTCGATAGGTGACAGCCTGACGGAGGCTGCGCTGAGCGGGACTATCGTCACCAACGGCAATGTCGCGCTGGATGCGGAGACCCTGTATTTCGGCAAGGCCAATACGACCCCGGCGACCATGGGGCTGGCCAATGTCACCACTGCGGCGGCCAAATCGACACCGGCCGGACAGGCGGCGCAGAACCAGATCCAGAAGATCAAGTCGCAGATTACCGGCAAGGATCCCCAGGACCCGAAAGAGAAGAAGCCCGGTTTCGGGGCGGGTCTGGCGGTTTATGTCGGGATCGACAACGACCAGACCTATGCGTCGCTAGGCGGGTCGTACCGCGATTTGACGACGCCCGCGCAGACGGTAACTGCCTTGCCGGTGACCGTGCTTGATACCGGAGCGGCTGGCGGTCTGGCGATCAACTCGGCCATGCGTTTCGCGCGCTTTGGCGAGGGCGGCACCGGCACCGGTCCGACCGGCTCGGTTTCCGCTGCATTCGGCAAACTGACGCCGGCTATGAAGCGGATAATCGCCAAGACTCCGACTTTGACGGAACAAGATGTGCTTGGCCTGTATGGCAACGCGGTTTTCGCCAGTATTGCGGTCTCGTCGATGGTCGGGAATACGCAGGCAGAGGTGGGCGGCAATGCAAGGGTTACCGCCAACTCGCTGGATGTGAATGCGCTGACGATGTATTCCAGCGTCAATCCGTTCGCTACACTGGTTAGCGAGTGGGACGCCTATCTGAACAAGGTGACCGCCTATAGCCCGGTGAGCCAGCTCAACAACAATCCGAATGACGATGTGGTTCCCACGCCGCCGGACCTGCTGGGGGCGATCAACCCGCTCGGCTACTTGACGACAGACAACAAGGCCAAGGCTATCGCGACGACGCCCAGTTCGACGCCGGTGAATCCGCCTGTAAACCCCGACCCGAAAGAGCAGGGTCTGGCGATCGGCCTGACGGTCAGCTACTTCAATACCTCCAATATCACGACTGCGGCGATCCGCGACGGTGCGAGGGTTACATTGCCGGTGGATGCGGGCGATGCAAATGTGACTGCGCGCGAGGAGGCCCTGTTCCTGCATGTGCTGAACCTGCCGAAAACCAACCCGTTCAGTTCCGCCAAGGTCAACGATGCGGTGGGCGGCGCCATCAATCTGGCGCGCACGGATTCCAGTGTGAATGCTGTTGTTGAATCCGGTGCGAGCGTGAGGGCGCGTGACCTGACCGTGCAGGCAGACACCGATGTTATTCAGGCCGGGCTGGGCTATTCCGGCGGATCGTCCAAGGATATTGCCATCAATGCCGGTATCGTGGCCAATATCATGGAGGCGGAAACGGTTGCGCGTATCGGGGACAGGGCAACTATCACTGCGCGTGATGTTACCATCACCGCGCTGGACAAGTCTGTGGTCTGGGGGATTGCCGGCGGAATTTCGAGTTCCGAAAACGTCGGTGTCGGGGCCTCCGGTGTGGTCAATTTTGTGACCCGCGACGTTCGGGCGGGGATTGGGCCGGCCAACATCAATGCGAACCTCGGCGGGCCGGCCCGTGTTGTGTTGCGGGCAAACTCCCTGACCATCAACGCGACCAACGCCGGCATGGAAGTGGCGCTGGCGGTTGCCGGAGCCAAGGTTGCCGGATCGACAGTAGCGGAAACACCGCCGCAAGATCAGA
>WFTU01000328.1 GCA_015485375.1 Paracoccaceae bacterium
CCCATTCGATGGTGATGAAGCGGCCCGGCCCGTCGGTGCATTTCGTGGGATTCGGCGCCGACAGCCTGGATTTCCAGATCCGGATGATCCTGCGCGACGTGAACTATTCGCTGACGGTGAAAAGCGACGTGCACCACGAGATCGTGCGCCGCTTTGCCGAGGAAGGCATCGAGATTCCCTTTGCCCAGCGCGACCTCTGGCTGCGCAACCCCGAAGCGCTGCGCCCCGGTCGCAGCGAGGGCAGCGACGGCGGTGACGCATCCGCGCCGAAGGGTCCGGCCAACGAAGGGGACACGACATGAGCGCACTGCTTTTCCGTGAAGACGCCTACCTGAAATCCGCACCCGGCCGCGTCACGGCCCACACGCCCGAGGGCGGCCTGGTGCTGGACGCGACCCTGTTCTATCCCACCGGCGGCGGCCAGCCTGGCGACAGCGGCCGCCTGGTCTGGGACGGCGGCGAAACCGCGATTTCGACGACGGTAAAGGGGCAGGGCGGCGATATCGTGCTGGTCCCGGCCGAGGGCGCGCCCCTGCCGCCGGTCGGGGCGGAGGTGACGCAGGCGCTCGACTGGGACCGGCGCTACGGGCACATGCGCGTGCACACGGCGCTGCACCTTCTGTCGGTGGCGGTGCCGCTGCCGGTCAGCGGCGGCTCGATCGGCGCGGACAGGGGGCGGCTGGACTTCGACATGCCCGAAGCGGCAGTGGACAAGGAGGCGCTCACCGCCACCCTGAACGAACTGGTTGCGCGCGACCTGCCGGTGCTGGAAAGCTGGATCAGCGATGCCGACCTGGCCGCCAACCCGGGGCTGGTGAAAACCATGTCGGTAGCGCCGCCCACGGGGCAGGGCCGGGTGCGGCTGATCGCCATCGGCGAGGGCGACGCGCGCATCGACCTGCAGCCCTGCGGCGGCACCCACGTGGCGCGCACCGGCGAGATCGGCCGCGTTCGCATCGGCAAGGTCCAGAAGAAGGGCCGCCAGAACCGGCGCATCTATCTGGAGCTGGACGGCTGATGCGCAGCCTCGCCGGCAACCGGGCGCTGACGCTGGCGCTGCTGCTGGCCAGCATCGTCGCGGGCTACCTGGGTTTTCGCTATTTCTACGGCATCAGCGGCGATTTCCCGTTTTCGCAGGAACTGCTGCTGGTGTTCATCGGCGCCATCGCCACGGTGCTGATCACGGCGCTGCTTCTCAACCAGCAGACCGAACTGGAACTGCGCAAGGAAGGCCAGGTGCTGCTGCTCGACCGCAAGGCGGATGTCTACGCGCAGATGATCGAGCATATCGGCGAAATGGTGGAAAAGGGCCGCATGGCCCCCGATCAGGTGGCCGAATTGCGGGTGCTGAACCACAAGCTGGCGATGGTCGGCAGCGCCGATGTGATCGCCCGGTTCAACGACGTGCTGGCGCGGCTGGACGCGGCGGTGAACGACCAGCAGATGGAGCCGCGCGAAAAGGACGATATCATGCGTTCGGTCGCGGTTCTGACCTACCACATGCGCCGCGACCTGCTGGGCCGGATCGAAGGCGAAGACGCCGACCGGGTCCTGCGCGACATCCTTGCCAACAGCGCCGATCTGCAAGAGGGCACCGGGCGCTGAACCGGGTGGTTTCATTGTCCGGGGTTTCGTGATTTTCGAGACTTGCGCGCGGGCGAATTTTCGCTATAGGAAGACCGACGCGGAGAGGTGGCCGAGTGGTCGAAGGCGCACGCCTGGAAAGTGTGTAGGCGGGAAACCGTCTCCAGGGTTCGAATCCCTGTCTCTCCGCCACTTGTTTGCGAGGAATTTTTCTCCACCCCCGCGGCGCTCGGATTTGCCCGTTGTTTTCAAGGGTTACGCCGACGGGCTATTCACCTCCACCCGCGCAAAACGGCCCAAATACGCCTCTCAGGGCCGTTTTTCTCTGAACCTCATGACTGCGGTGATTTGGTGAATTTTCGTAATGCCCGGAAATCACATCATTATTTTGTAACGCAACTTGAACACTTCAATGGCGGTCGCGATTGCCGACAATCGACCGGGATCGGACGTTCGCTAGTCTTGCCTGCAATCAAAGATGGAGCCCATGGCCGAGTATATGCTGGTCGTGCTCGGCGCGACGCCTGAGGTAAAGAAAGAGTTGGTGGGCTTCCAGGTTGACCAAGGACATTGATGCGCTGCCGGTCTTCTACGATTTCCTGGCCGAAAGCTGGGACCACCTGCGGACCTCCAATCCGATCGAGAGCGAGTTCGCCACGGTCCGGAACCGTACTTTCCAGATCAGGGGCGCGTTCTTCCAGAAAAGCGCGAGGCTGATGGTCTTCACTCTGGCTAGGGCCGCTTTGAAGAAGTTGCGCAAGATCAACGGGCGGAACCAGTTGCCCCGTGTTATCGAAGATGTCACCGTCACCGACGGTGTCGCCCAGCCGATGCCAATGAAAACCGCGCCGCCTGATCAGGCCGCGTCACTCAGTTTCAGCCATAGTTTCTGGTTGACCCCTGTCATGGCATCGTCTGCTGCCCGGCGCGGCTCTAGGAATTCGGGGAAGTAGCTGCCCAAGTGTTGCTCCGGGATCTTGAGATCGACCATTCCGGAACGCGTCTCCCATGCCCTGGCCATAAATCCGTTGCGATGGTTGACCCGAACTGCGCCCTCAACGGCGACCAAAAAGACGCGTGTGTGGCCGGACTCGACCCAGGGAATATCTGAAAAACCTCGGCATTCTGCTGTGATCTGGTAGGCTCGGACCGAACGAACCCGGAGCCCGCCGATGCCCAAGCAGATGACGTTTGCCTCACTCGCCCACGCCACCAAGAAGAAGGTGACGCGCCGCGAGAAATTCCTTGCCGAGATGGAGGCGGTGGTTCCGTGGTCACGCCTTCTGGCGCTGATCGAACCGCATTACCCGAAGATGGGCTGCAAGGGCGGCCGGCCAGCGATGCCGCTGGAAGTGATGCTGCGCATCTACTGCCTGCAGCAATGGTATGCGCTGAGCGACCCTTTGGCCGAGGAAAGTCTCTATGACAGCGACGCGATGCGCCGGTTCGCGGGTTTGGAACTGGGCGAGGACCGCATCCCGGACGAATCCACCATCCTGAACTTCCGCCACCTTCTGGAGCGTCACGCATTGACCGAGGCGATCTTCGGGGAGGTGAACGCGTATCTGGCCGAGCAGGGCATGACGCTGCGCTCGGGCACGCTGGTTGATGCGACGATTATCGACGCGCCGTCCTCGACCAAGAACCAGGCGGGCAAGCGCGATCCGGAGATGAGCAGCACCAAGAAGGGCAATGACTGGTATTTCGGGATGAAGGCGCATGTTGGCGTCGATGCCGATAGCGGCCTCGTGCACAGCCTGGAGACCACCACGGCCAGGGTCCACGACAGTCGCGTCTGGGACGAACTCCTGCACGGGCACGAGACATCGGTCTGGGCGGACAAGGCCTATGTCAACCGCCTGATCGCCAAGGTCAGGGCCCGGGTGGAACATCCGTTCCGGGTGCTGAAACGTCAGTTCGGCTACATCAAGACCCGCTATCGCGGTCTGGCCAGGAACCGCGCGCAACTGTCCAGGAACCGCGCGCAACTGTTCAGCCTGTTCGTGCTCGGCAATCTGTATCTGGTCCGAAGGCGGCTGATGGCGTGAGGGGGGAGTCCGTCCGAAATCGGCCTGTGGCAGCGGGCACGGGGTTCAAACCGCCACAAACGGACGGGGAACGGATTATCCAACGTCCAAATCAGCCCGGTACGATGAAGTCGAGGCGTTGATCAGACGTTCCCTGTCATGGCACGGGATTTCGACAGGCAGGTCGCCGAAATCCAGGTCCGCATCACCGTCCTCAACTGTTACATCGCCCTTGGCATACCCATCACAGAGGCCGTAGGATAAGTCCGTCCGGGGAAAGGAGCACTGCGCTCAGACCCCGATTTGTGCAACAAAGCCACAAGGAGGTGAAGATTTACATGACGGTATATTGCAAAACATTTTATTATCTTCTCATTGTTCCTGCACTTCTCATTTTTCTCGCAATAACCCAAGTAGGACCAGTTTCCGCACAAACATATTTTTGGACGCCGCCAACGTCGACGGGATCGTGCGGCGGTAGTTTTTCCAGCGTTTCACCTTTTCAGCTTTCTAAGGTTGTGAACCGTGCCAAGAATCCCTTGGACGATGGTCGGTTGTTTGCAGAGTACTTCGGAATTGGTCTATCCCGAAGCCTCAAAGGCCAGGATGTAAAAAAGTTCAAGGCCTACATACTCGGTGCAGCACAAAGCATGGCATTCACCAAGCCCGATTTCGCGAGCTCAAAATGGTCTCCTATCTATGTGCAATCTAACATCCTGCGGTTGAACGCGATGTATATTGTATTTCTGCAAAGCAGGGGGATGCTTACAGCCGGCGAACGGAACATCCTTATTAAGTGGGGTGACAAAATGGTCCCCGGTCAGAAAGGATCGAAAGGAAATGGATCCGCCGACAGTAGGGCCGCTTCCGGCAATGCGCTAGTAGCTTGGGGCTCCGTCACCGGTAGCAAATCGCTTATCAAGCGGGGACAGCGACAAATTATGGAGGCTTTGCCCTACGTGTTGGGAAGTGTCGGAAATCTAAAACGTCAAAGCACATTTAGGGGCGTTCCGATCAGCGTGATAAGTCTTGAAGATGAATACAACCTGACTTTGGCTCACGTTGTTGAGGGTGCGGCCAGTCTTAGAAATCTAGGAATTGATCTGTACTCAGTGGAAAAGAAAGGGCGCAACCTTCACGACGCTGTGGATTGGTGGACAGGCGTGATTTCTACACGCCCTAAGCCATTCAAGGGATACAGCGCAAAAAGCCACAACATGAATGTTGGCTGGATTCCAATTTACCTTTACCATTTTGGAAACCGACCAGTCGCGAGCCAACTGCGGACGATCGAGCGAAATGTAACGCGTGGTCGTCGCCCTGGCTTTCGAGCAATAGCGCTAGGTGGCCCGACCGATTGTTTCTGGTAGTACTTGAACAGATCGGACCGGCGTGGAAATTGTTTGGCGGCAATCACCAGCATACCGGACCTTCGGGCTGAATGCGAGAAAGTCGGCTTTAGGTGTATTCTTAATGTTCTTGCCGAACAAAAGACATGACGGTTTCTATTGGTCTGCGACCCATGTTTCTGTATCCCAGATGCGGCCGTTCGGTATTGTAATGCACCAACCATGCGTCGAGATCGGCCTGCAGCGCTTCGACGCTGTCATAGAAGGTCTCGCGCATCTTCACCCGGAAGAACTCGTCCAGCACGGTGCGGTTGAAGCGCTCGACGAAGCCGTTGGTCTTTGGCGAGCGGACCCTGGTGCGGCGGTGATCGATGTCATTGAACTCGAGGTAGAGTTCGTAAGGGTGCTTGTCGGTCCCGCAGAACTCCCGGCCGTTGTCGGTGAGCACGGCACCCACCGGCAGGTCGAGCTTGCGGTAGAAGGGCAGCACATCATTGTGCAGAACCGCCACGGCTGCCTCGGGCTGCCTGGAGACGTGGAGAAAGCCGAAGGCGTAGCTGCCGTAGGTGTCGACCACCGCGTGCAGGTAGACCTTGCCCACCCCCTTGAGCGTGCCGACAAAGAAGGTGTCGGCGGACAAGAGCTCGCCCGGAGCGCTTGATTCAACATGCCTTTCCCGAAAGCAGGGGTTCATCTTCTCCAGGAACGCAGCCTGTTCGGCGGTCAGCTCGATCGCCTTCTCGGCGGTCTGCGCTTCCAGCGCCAGCCAGCGGTCGTAACGGGTGCCCAGGCCGGCGTCATTCAGGATCTTCTGGATCGTCAC
>WFTU01000329.1 GCA_015485375.1 Paracoccaceae bacterium
AAACCGGCAACACGTCTTACCGGTTTGCACAAAGCAAGCAGCGCATAAAAACCTGAACGCCGCGCAAGCAAAGCCCCCAGTCGGACTCGCTATATGAGGGCGGCCCGCCTGGGGGCTTTGCGCCACAATGGGTGGGTCAGTTTTAAATGCTGAAACCGGGTCAGTTTTGAATGCTCATTGACAGCTACGCGGATGTCTACCCGGACTTGGAAAGAAATATCAGGCAATGTGATCGAGCACAATCACTGCGGCCTCGGGGAAACGGACACTGCGTTTGATCGTAGCCTCGGGACAGTTAGCTTTAAGGATTCCTAAATATTCCCAATAGCTTGATGTGCTGTAATGGGCGAATCTCCCGCCCATGCGAACCTTCCTCCAACGCCTGCTCACACTCGCGCGCATCCGCGGCCTTGACGCTTCGGGTGGCGGGCGGCGCTGGGAGAACGCCAAGACCATCGACGGCCTGAACGCGGCGATCCTGGCGGGGGCGACCACGGCAGCGCGACGGGCCGGGTGGTATGCGCGGAACAACCCGTGGGTCGCGGCGGCGGTGGACAGCTTGGTTGGCAATTTCGTTGGTGCCGGGATCAAGCCGCAGTCCACCCATCCCGACCGGGCTGTGCGCGAACGGCTGCAGGCGCTGTGGCTGCGCTGGACCGATCACGCCCCCCCGGACGGGCTTGCGGATTACTACGGGCTGCAGGCCATGGCTGTGCGGGCGATGATTGAAAGCGGCGAGAGCTTCGCCCGGCTAAGGGTGCCGCACGAGGTCAGCAGCATCCCCCTTCATATCGAACTTCTTGATCGCGAGCAGGTGCCGCTGGGTTTGCACCGCGAGATCGGCCGCGGGGCGCGGATTCGGGCAGGCATCGAGTTCGATGCCGCTGGCCGCCGGGTCGCCTACCATGTGGCGCCCTCCCGTCCGGGCGACCCGCTGGGGTCATACCGCACGGACCCGATCCGTGTCCCCGCCGCCGATTGCCTGCACCTGTTCAAGCCGCTCGCCGCGGGCCAGCTCCGGGGCATCACCTGGCTGGCGCCGGTGCTGCTACGGCTGCACGAACTCGATCAGTTCGAGGATGCCGCGCTGGTCAAGGCCAAGATGGCGGCGCTCTTCACCGGATTCATCACCGATCCTGACGGGACCGCGGGCGGGCTTTCCGGCACCAACACCGGCAGCGCGCTGACAGTGGGCATGGAACCCGGCAGCCTGATTCCGCTTCCCCCCGGCACCGACATCCGTTTCTCGAACCCGACCGAACACGATGCCTATGCGCCTTTCGTGAAAAACCACCTGCGTGCCATCGCCGCCGGGTTGGGCCTGCCCTACGAGTTGGTTTCGGGCGATCTGGAGGGCGTGACCTATTCCTCGATCCGCGCTGGGCTGATCGAGTTCCGCCGTCGGCTCGACCCGGCATTACGCGCCCGTCAGATGGGCGAGGCGCTCTATGCCCGGATCAACCCGCGGCATGAACTGAGCGAACCCGCTCGCCGCTACGCCTATGCCACACCCGTGGACATGGCCAGGGAACTGCTGACGCTGCGCGGCGAGTCCACGCTTGCGCTATCGCCCGCAAGCCTCGTCACCCGCGCCCTGCACACCACCTCCGACTTCCCGATCATCCTCGGTGACACGGTGGGCCGGGTGCTGCGCGATGCCTATCAGGCCGCGCCCTCGGGCATTCGTCGCCTCGGCCGCCAGACCGCGGCACGCGACTTCCGCGCGGTAAACAAGATCATGTTGGGCGAGGCGCCGCTTCTGGAAAAGCTGAACGAGCATGGCGAGATCAAGGCCGGGACCATGGCCGAGGCGCGCGAGGCCTACAAGGTCGAGACCTGGGCCCGGAAAATCGGCATCACCCGGCAGGTGCTGGTGAACGACGACCTCGGCGCCTTCGCCGACCTTGCCCGCCGCATGGGGCAGGCCGCGGCCGAAACCGAGGCGCGCATCCTCGTCACGCTGCTGGAATCCGGCACGGGCAGCGGCCCGACAATGTCGGATGGCAAGGCCTTGTTCCAAGCGCAGCACGGCAACAAGGCCACCACGGGCGCAGTGATTTCGGATGCGACGCTGTCGGTCGCGCGGCTGGCGCTGCGCACGCAGAAGGGCATCGAGGACCAGACGATCCGCGTGACGCCCCGCAATCTGCTTGTGCCGCCTGCGCTGGAGACCACGGCCGAGAAATGGCTGGCCTCGATCGCGCCGGCCACGGCTGCGGATGTGAACCCGTTTTCGGGGTCGCTGTCCCTTGTCGTCGAGCCGCGACTGTCGAGCGCCACGCGCTGGTATGTCACCGCCGACCCTGGCGAGATCGACGGGCTGGAGTTTGCCTATCTCTCCGGCGCCGAAGGGCCGCAGGTCGAAAGCCGCTCGGGCTGGGATGTGGACGGCGTGGAAATCCGGGTGATCCTGGACTTCGGCGCCGGCTTCATCGACCACCGCGGCTGGTACATGAACCCGGGTGCGTGATGGCCGAGCTTGCGCAACTCACCGCCTGGCGGGACGCCCTGATGGCCGCGCGCTACCGGGGCGTCCGCACCGTCGAATATGACGGCAAGCGCGTCACCTATGCAACCGACGGCGAGATGGCCGCCGCGCTCGCTGACCTCAACCGACAGATCGCGGGCGCGTCGGGCCGTATCTCGGTCGTCCGCATCCAATCCTCGAAAGGACTGTAACCCATGAAAAACTACATCCAGGCCGGGAAGATCATCACGGTAACGGCGCCCACGGGTGGCATCGCCTCGGGCGATGCGTTGGTGGTCGGTAATATCTTCGGGATCGCCGCCTACGGCGCGGCGGCCGGCGATCCGGTTGAAATCGCGACCACCGGGGTGTTTCAACTACCCAAGGCCAGCGCAGCTGTCCTGACCGTCGGAGCGCGCGTCTCTTGGGACGACACGACCAAGCAGGTGGATGTACCGGGCACGGGGCGGTTCCCCATCGGCGTCGCTGTGGAAGATGCCGGGAATGGCGTAACCAGCGTCGCGGTACGGCTCGATGGGGTGGCAACGGCGGCGGCGTGAACCCAAAACTCTGGGCGCAACGGCGGCCATGAGGTAATATACCCCTATGGCTTCCCTTCGCGACCACGCAACCACAATTATCAGCGAATTAACCCGACTCCAGACACTTTCGTCTCCGTTTTCCGATGAATCCAACCCTTTCCCAAGCATGATTGAGGTGGGAGATGGCCGTGCAATCGTGGTTTCCCAGAAAATCGACGATGCGATCTTGGAGATTGCCAATACCTGGCATGCTCATGCTAAGGACGTGTCGCTGGCCTCAAAAACCTCATTAGCAGAATGGCGGCAGTTGGTTCGGGCCAAATTCGGGCCTGCATTGGCAACGATCGATCTGAACGATCCGGTCGATGAGAATGGGAAATCCATCCTTGCAGAAGTCCGCTCGGCCACCATCGAGCTCATTGAGCAGCAGGGCTCGCGCGAACATGCATTTGGCTGCACCCTTTTCGGGGATTCTTCCATCAAGCCATTTGAGATCGGGCCGGTGCGTATCGAGCCGAGGCTAGACTGGCTCGCACGCAAGAGTTCCGAAGGAGCGGTCTCGAAAACGGCGCGACGCCGGATTGAGCGCGCGTGGGAGGGTAAAACACTTACGAATAGAAAGCCGTCAGCTGACAGCCTCGTGGAACAATATCTCCTTGATACCGTTGGCACATGCCCGTTCGTGTGCAGTGTGCAAACGGATGGACTGGCGCCGGAAGCCAGCCGTGAAAAGGCTCTTACTGCGGCGCGTCTCGCACTCGCGGCAATTGCACTGCTCTGGCCCATTCCATCGCGTGCGCTCGATGGAATGAATTTGGTGTTTGACCGCCGCCTGTATGTGAAAAAGTCGGTGGTGTTCGTTGGGGGCAAGGCTGTGCAAATGCGTTCGAGCATATCGCACCTACCACATGGGCCCACGCTGAAAGATGGGGAATGGGAAACTCTGCGCACCGACAACAAGGATTACTTCGATATCGCAGGAGAAATTCTGAACTATGTACTCGACCCGACGCGAGGCTCCTCACGACCAATAATGCTCAACACACTCACGCAGGCCCTTCTTTGGTTCCATGAAGGATGCCGCGAGACGACGACTTTGATGGCGATCGTGAAGTTTTCCGCGACCCTTGATGCGCTTGCCCGCGGTGGCGCATCGTCCGGAATCAAACGACTGATCGCTGCAAGGCTCGGGCTGCAGGAGAACACGCCGATTCGTCCAGGTGGCCAAACGATGAAAGCCGTGGTTGAGAAAATCTATAACTACGGCCGCAGCCGCACGATTCACGGTACCAACGATAAACTCGGCCATGACTGGAGTGATACGAGAAGTCTTGCAGAGCAGTTCGCGCACGCTTGCCTTCTGGCTTGTTTCGACTGGGCAGCGAAAAACCCAGAATCAAACGACCCGAAACAGCTTTCGTCGTAGCAGAGACTCGGCACAATCCGTTGACACGCGGCGTCAGGGTTATGTTGACACAGTGTTGACACGGACGCGAAGCGCAAGAATATGTCCGCGCGAACATCCATTAAACTGCTATTTTATTTGATGATTTTGGTTGCGGGGGCAGGATTTGAACCTGCGACCTTCAGGTTATGAGCCTGACGAGCTACCGGGCTGCTCCACCCCGCGACAGTTGGTGGCCTCTGGAAGCGTATGGTCATGAGGCCG
>WFTU01000330.1 GCA_015485375.1 Paracoccaceae bacterium
GGTGCCGAGGACAAAATCGAGGCGATGAAATCCGCCGGTATCGTCGTAGCCGACAGCCCCGCCAGCCTTGGGGAAGCCGTCCTGAAAGCGATCGGGTAGAGCTGTGGGACCGACACAAGCCATATCGACGTGTTTTCGTAAATACGTAACCTTCTCGGGCCGTGCTTCACGGTCCGAGTTCTGGTGGTTTACGGGGTTCGTCACACTGGCGCATGCAATCTGGATGGCCATCGTGCTGTCGACGGGTTTCATCACCATGAGCTTCCCCATGACCGCACCGACCGGCACCGGACTGGTGCCCGCCGCAATCGTGACCGCTGGCTGTGTCGCCCTGTTTATTCCCTGGATAACTGTCGCCTGGCGGCGTTTTCATGACATCGGCTGGGCTGGCTGGGCGTTTCTGGTCTGGGCAGTCGTGGTGCTGTTTTTCGCACGTATTATCGGCACGGCTTTTTCCGATCTTGCGGATTGTGCAGGCAGTCAGGAAAATTGTCTTGGTTATGTTGCGTGGGGCTATGCCTTCACGCCCGGCATTGCCCTTCTGGCGCTCTGGGTCGGTTTTATCATTGTCATGTCGCGTCCGTCGCAACCCGGTTCAAACACATACGGTCCCAACCCGCAAGAGGTATCGCAATGACCGAACAATCCCCCAACGACCAGTTCCATTCCGAGTCCTTCCTGCAAGGACAAAATGCGGAATATGTGGAGCAGTTGCAGGCCCGCTATGCAAGCGATCCCAATTCGGTCGATGAAAGCTGGCAGGAATATTTCCGCGCGCTGGCCGAAGACCCGAACGCTGCCCGCGCCGAGGCTGCCGGGCCAAGCTGGGCACGCACCGACTGGCCGCCGGTTCCCCATGACGAGCTGACCTCGGCATTAGACGGTCAATGGGCGCCGGAGCCCGAGGAAATTGCCAAAAAGGTGAAAGCCAAGGCCTCCGAACAGGGGGTTTCGATCACCGAAGGGCAGGTCCGTCAGGCGGTGCTGGATTCCATCCGCGCCCTGATGCTGATCCGCGCCTATCGTATTCGCGGCCATCTCGCCGCCGATCTTGACCCGCTGCACCTGACCCCGCCCAAACCGATGCCCGAGCTGGAGCCGTCCAACTACGGCTTTACCGAGGCGGACATGGACCGCCCGATCTTTATCGACAATGTTCTGGGGCTGGAAACCGCCTCGATGCGCGAGATCGTAGGGCTGGTGAAACGCACCTATTGCGGCACCTTTGCACTACAATACATGCACATCTCCGACGCCGAGCAGGCCGGTTGGCTCAAGGAGCGGATCGAGGGTTACGGCAAGGAAATCCAGTTCACCCGCGAGGGCCGCAAGGCTATCCTCAACAAACTGGTCGAGGCCGAAGGGCTGGAGAAATTCCTGCACGTCAAATACATGGGCACCAAGCGTTTCGGTCTGGACGGCGGCGAGGCACTGATCCCCGCCATGGAACAGATCATCAAGCGCGGCGGGCAGCTCGGCCTCAAGGAAATCGTCATCGGCATGCCGCACCGCGGCCGTCTTTCGGTTCTGGCCAATGTAATGGGCAAACCCTATCGCGCGATTTTCAACGAATTCATGGGCGGCAGCTACAAGCCCGACGATGTCGAAGGCTCGGGCGATGTGAAATACCACCTCGGCGCCTCCTCGGATCGCGAGTTTGATGGCAACAAGGTGCATCTGTCCCTCACCGCCAACCCCTCGCATCTGGAGGCCGTCAATCCGGTGGTTCTGGGCAAGGTCCGCGCCAAACAGGGGCAGCTTGGCGATACCGAGCGCACACAGGTTCTGCCGCTGCTCCTGCACGGAGACGCTGCATTTGCCGGTCAGGGCGTCGTGGCCGAGGGCTTTGGTCTGTCCGGTCTGAAAGGCCATCGCACCGGCGGTACGATCCATATCGTGGTCAACAACCAGATCGGTTTCACCACATCGCCGCATAACTCGCGCTCCTCGCCCTATCCGACCGACATCGCGCTGATGGTGGAGGCCCCGATTTTCCACGTAAACGGCGACGATCCGGAGGCCGTGGTCCATGCCGCGAAAGTCGCGACCGAGTTCCGGCAGAAATTCCACAAGGACGTGGTGCTGGATATCTTCTGCTACCGCCGCTTCGGCCACAACGAGGGCGACGAACCGATGTTCACGCAGCCCCTGATGTACAAGGCAATCAAGAAGCACAAGACCACGTTGCAGATATACACCAACCGTCTGGTCAAGGACGGGCTGATCCCGGCTGGCGAGATCGAGGATATCAAGGCTTCCTTCCAGTCGTTCCTGAACGAGGAGTTCGAGATCGGCAAGGAGTACAAACCGCACAAGGCCGACTGGCTCGACGGTCGCTGGTCGCATCTCGACAAGCACAAGGGCAAATACGAGCGCGGCAAAACGCCGGTCAAAAAGGATATCCTGAAGGAGGTCGGCAAAGCCCTGACCACTCTGCCGGAAGGGTTCAACGCCCATAAAACCATCCTGCGGATGCTGGGCAACAAAAAGGAAATGATCGATACCGGTCAGGGCATCGACTGGGCCACGGCCGAGGCGCTGGCTTTCGGCACCCTGTTGCTGGAAGGCTACCCCGTGCGTCTGTCCGGTCAGGACTGTACGCGCGGCACATTCAGCCAGCGCCATTCCGGCATCATCGATCAGGAGACCGAGGAACGCTATCTGCCGCTCAACCACATCCGCGAAGGGCAGGCGCAATACGAGGTCATCGACTCGATGCTCTCGGAATACGCCGTGCTCGGCTATGAATACGGCTACTCGCTGGCCGAGCCGAACGCGCTGACCCTCTGGGAAGGCCAGTTCGGGGACTTTGCCAACGGCGCGCAGATCATGATCGACCAGTTCATCAGCTCCGGCGAGCGCAAATGGTTGCGCATGTCCGGCCTCGTGATGCTGTTGCCGCATGGTTACGAAGGGCAGGGGCCGGAGCATTCCTCCGCCCGTCTCGAACGCTATCTGCAACTTTCGGCCGAGGATAACTGGATTGTTGCCAACTGCACGACGCCGGCCAACTATTTCCACATCCTGCGCCGCCAGATGCACCGGACATTCCGCAAGCCGCTGATCCTGATGACGCCGAAATCGCTGCTGCGTCATAAAAAGGCCGTGTCGCCGCTGAAAGATCTGCAAACCGGTTCCAGTTTCCACCGCGTTCTCTGGGATGATGCGCAGGTCGGAAAATCCGAAACCACATTGCAGCCGGACGAGAATATCAAACGGGTGGTGATGTGTTCGGGCAAGGTCTACTACGACTTGCTGGCCGAACGCGACGCGCGCGGCATTGACGACATCTATCTGATGCGTGTGGAACAATTCTATCCGTTCCCGGCCATGGCCATGACCAAGGAACTGTCCCGTTTCAAGAACGCCGATGTTGTCTGGTGTCAGGAAGAACCGAAAAACCAGGGCGGCTGGACGTTTATCGAGCCGAA
>WFTU01000331.1 GCA_015485375.1 Paracoccaceae bacterium
GGGTCGAACACCTTGATAAAAGTCGGTGCATCCTTGTCGTCCACATAGATCGCGCCGCTGGTGTCGCGGTCGTGCCCCGAATTGACGATGGTGCGCAGCTCCGCCAGCGCCGCCGTGAATTCCGCGCCCGACAGCGGCTCCGCCGGTGCCTCGCCCTCGGGGTCGAACACGAACCACGGCCCGCCGTTTTCCAGCGTCGTCCAGAGCGCCTCCACATCCTCCCAGCGCAACAGCCCCTTGGCCGGACCAAGATAGGCCCGCCAGAAGGCGGTGTCGGGGTAGGGGGAGTTTGTGATTTCGGTCATTGCACCACTCTGCCGCTCCGCGCCGGAATTATCAAGATGCCGCGGCCTAGCAGCAGCTCTGCCCGCTTTTCGTCGGGGTGCAGCCGCAGGTCTCGCCTTCCGAAGCCGCGACACCTGTGCCGCCGGTGGCCTCGTCAAAAGCGAAGTCGAGTTTCTCCGCCGCTTCGTCGCGGATGTGGCGGGCGATCTCGATTACCGCGTCGATCTGGTTCTGCGGCACACCGGCCTTTTTCAGCCGGTCCAGCTGGCACTGGCCCATGGCGGGATGGTTGGAGGCGATGCCCGAAGCCAGCGACACCATGGCAACGATCGTGGAGTGCAGTTGCGGTTCGCTCATGACGCCACCCATTCGGCAACCTGTGCGCCACTCGGCATACCGCCGGCATGCACCAGCTTGCCGTCAACGACGACACCGGGCGTGGACATCACCCCGCGCGACATGATTTCGCCCATGTCGGTGATCTTGTCGATTTTGACCTCGACGCCGGCCTCGGCGGCCTTGCGCGCGATCAGCTCGGCGGTGTTGGCGCAGTTTTTGCAGCCCGAGCCGAGAACCTCGAAATGTTTCATGCGAATTCTCCTAAGTTACCAGAAAGTTGAACAGGAACCCGATGCCGACGAAGGCGACGAACAGAATTCCGGTGAAAGTTGCGATAAGCTGCGGCTTCAGAACCTTGCGCAGGATGATCATTTCCGGCAGCGAGATCGCCGCGACGCTCATCATCAGCGCCAGCACGGTGCCGAGCGGTACGCCCTTGCCCAGCAGGCTCTCGACGATCGGGATCACGCCGGTGGCGTTGGAATAGAGCGGGATACCGACCAGCACCGCCGCAGGCACGGCCAGCAGGTTTTCCGGCGAGGTGTACTTCAGAAAGAATTCCTCCGGCACAAACCCGTGCAGGATTGCGCCGATGGCAATGCCGATCAGCACATATTTCCAGATCCGCCCGACGATCTCCTTAACCTGCGCCACGGCAAAATCCAGACGGGCGCGCATTCCGGTGTCGGCCTCCTGCAGGGCCGCTTCGCCCATGCGGATTTTCCAGACATATTCCTCGACCCATTTTTCCAGTTTCAACACCTCGATCATCAACCCGCCGAGGATACCGATCGACAGCCCCGCCACCACATAGAGCAGCGTATATTTCCAGCCGATCGCCGCCGCCAGAACCACCACGGCCACCTCGTTGATCATTGGCGAGGCAATCAGGAAGGCCATCGTCACGCCCAGCGGAATGCGCGCCTCCAGAAAGCCGATGAACAGCGGCACCGATGAGCAGGAGCAAAACGGCGTTACCGCGCCCAGCCCGACGGCCATCGGATAGGAAACCACGCGCGAGCGCCCGGCCACCGCCTTGCGCACCCGTTCCGGTGTCAACAGCGCCCGAAAGAACCCGATGGCAAAGACAATCACGGTCAGCAGAAAGAAAATCTTGGTGACGTCCTGGATGAAAAAATGCACCGATCCGGCAAGGCGGGTCTCGGGCACAAGGCGCAGCAGATCATAGGTCGCCCAGTCGGCGAGCTTCTCGAATACCGGATACATGGTGTTTTCCTGTCTAGGCCACGGCGCAGCGCACGGGGCGGTTATTCATTGATTTCAGTCTCTTGCGGTCATTCACGACCGCGCTTTCGTTGCGGATACCTTCCACCGCCGCCGCGACAACCTGCTGTTGCCAGTCGGGCAGGGCGGGGTTCAGGTCGTAAAACACCCATTGCGCATCACGGCGCGGAACCACCAACCCCGCATCGCGCATCGCCGCCATATGGCGCGAGATCTTCGGTTGCGGCAATTCCAGCGCATGCACCAGTTCGCACACACAGACCTCGCCCGCGTCGGCCATCAGGGCCACAGCGCGCAGGCGGGTCTCGTCTCCGAGAATCTGAAAGAGTGTTGTCTGTTCCATGCCTTGCTTATGCGCCGAAACGAATATGCTGTCAAGCGGATATCCGTTTTGCCGAATATGCTCCGGAAACCTGTTGTCTCGTTCCCGCCGCCGCTTTACAACAAAGCAAACAAAAGCAAGAGGATTCCATGACAAAAGCCTTCGTATTCCCCGGACAGGGGGCGCAATCCATCGGTATGGGCAAGGCCTTTGCCGAGGCCTATCCCGCCGCCAAAGCCGTTTTCGAGGAGGTGGACGAGGCGCTCGGCCAGAAACTCTCGACCCTGATCTGGGAAGGGGAGATCGAGGAGCTGACCCTGACGGAAAACGCCCAGCCCGCGCTGATGGCGACCAGCATGGCCGGTATGGCCGCGCTCAATGCCGAAGGGATCACCGTTTCGGATGCGGAATTTGTCGCCGGTCACAGCCTCGGCGAGTACTCCGCCCTTTGTGCCGCCCATTCCCTGACACTGGCCGATACCGCGCGTCTGCTGCGCATCCGCGGCAAGGCGATGCAGGAGGCCGTGCCGATCGGCGTCGGCGCCATGGCGGCGATCCTCGGCCTGGATTTCGAGCAGGTAGAGGAGATCGCGAAGCAGGCGGCCGAGGACGGCGTTTGTCAGGCCGCCAACGACAACGATCCCTCGCAGGTCGTCGTTTCCGGTCACAAGGCCGCCGTCGAGCGTGCCATTGCACTGGCCAAGGAAGCGGGCGCCAAGCGCGCGCTGCTGCTGCCGGTCAGCGCCCCGTTCCACTGTTCGCTGATGGAACCGGCGGCCGAGGCCATGGCGCAGGCGCTCTCCGAGGTTTCCATGAAACGTCCCGCCGTTCCGGTCGTCGTCAATGTGCGTGCCGAGGGCGAGAGCGACCCCGCCATGTTGCGCAACTTCCTTGTGGAGCAGGTCACCGGCTCCGTCCGCTGGCGCGAAAGCGTCCTCTGGATGGCCGGACAGGGCGTCACCGAAATGTGGGAAATCGGCGCGGGCAAGGCGCTTTCGGGCATGATCCGCCGCATCGACCGTTCCATTGCCACCAAAGCCATCAATGACCCCGACGGGGCCAAAGCAGCCGCAGGAGAAGCCTGATGTTCGACCTAACCGGAAAAACCGCCCTCGTAACCGGTGCCTCGGGCGGCATCGGCGGAGCCATCGCCCGCGCCCTGCACGCACAGGGCGCAACCGTGGCGCTTTCGGGCACCCGCGTGGACCCGCTCAACGAACTCGCCGCCGAACTGGGTGAACGCGCCCATGTCACCCCCTGCAACCTCTCGGACCGAGAGGCCGTCAAGGCGCTGCCCGCACAGGCGATCGAGGCCATGGGCGGTCTCGACATTCTGGTGAACAACGCCGGCGTGACCAAGGACAACCTGTTCATGCGCCTCAAGGACGAGGAATGGGATAGCGTGCTGGAAATCAACCTCACCTCCACCATGCTGCTGATGCGCGCCGTCATGCGCCCGATGATGAAGGCGCGCTGGGGCCGGATCATCAACATCTCGTCGATCGTCGGCGTCACCGGCAATCCGGGGCAGGCGAACTACGCCGCCTCCAAGGCCGGCGTGATCGGCATGGGCAAGTCCGTGGCACACGAAGTCGCCAGCCGCGGCATCACCGTCAACGCCATCGCGCCCGGCTTCATCACCACGGCGATGACCGACAAGCTGAGCGATGACCAGAAGGCTGCGCTGCTGACCGGCGTGCCGATGGGGCGGATGGGAACATCGGAAGAAATCGCTGCGGCGGCGGTTTACCTCGCCGCGCCCGAGGCCGGATATGTCACCGGCCAGACCCTGCACGTCAACGGCGGCATGGCGATGTTCTGATTTGTTGCCGCACGCAGGCGAAGGGCTTGCGTGCGGCGATTTGTTTACGCGGCTGCGGTGTGCAGACGCTTGGCAAACAGTGGCCCGCCGGTCAGGCGATGCGCGTTCTTGGCCGCGGCCAGAACCCCGAGGTCCACCAGCGGCTCCAGCAGGATCACCAGCATATAGGCGCCGCCGAAGCTCGCCACCTGTGCCAGATTTTCCGCGCCAAGCCCCTGACCGTAGAGCGCCCAGAAGGCAACCCAGCCGACAATCCCGCCCTGAAACGCCACCGAGAGCGCCAGCGCCTGTTTATAGGTCACGTCGCGATAGGCCGTCGCCGCCGGAA
>WFTU01000332.1 GCA_015485375.1 Paracoccaceae bacterium
GCAGTGCGGTCAGCGGGCCTGCCGGAAATGCCCCTGCGGCTGGAGGCAAGCCCGCTGACCGCACTGCTGTCGGTGATGGTTGCGGTCATTGCCGGCTTCGTTCTGCTTTACGCCATCGGCTACATGCGCAAAGACCCCGAGCAACCGCGTTTCTTCGCCACCATGCTGTTGTTCACCGCTGCCATGCAGGCGCTTGTGCTGTCGGCCGACTGGATTACCCTGCTCGGCGCGTGGGAACTTATCGGCCTGTCGAGCTATCTGCTCATCGGGTTCTGGCATGGCAAACCCGGAGTCGCCAGCGCCGCCACCCGCGCATTCCTATATACCCGCACCGCCGACCTTGGCCTCTATATCGGGGCATTCCTGCTGATCGGTACGGCCGGCACCAGCGAAATATCGGTCTCGCTGGCCACCACCGGCACGCCTGCGGTTATCGCCGGTCTGCTCCTGTTGCTCGCCGCGATGGGGAAATCGGCACAGGTGCCGCTCAATGACTGGCTGCAACGCGCCATGGCAGGCCCCACACCGGTTTCCGCCCTGCTGCACTCCGCCACGCTAGTGGCGGCAGGGGCAATCCTGCTCATACGTGTCGCGCCGATGCTACCTGCGCAAACCCTGATCGTCGTCGGTCTGGTCGGCGGGATCACCACCGTGGTAACCGGCCTGATCGCCCTTGGCGAACGGGACCTCAAACGCCTGCTGGCGGCCTCCACTTCCAGCCAGTACGGTCTGATGCTGCTGGCCATCGGAGCCGGCGCGCCGCTCGTGGCCCTGCTGCACCTGATTGCCCATGCTGCCATCAAAAGCGGGCTGTTCCTTGGCGCCGGCGTCTTCCAGCACTCCCGCAGCTCCACCGCAATGCAGGATCTCTCCGGCGCCGGACGGGCGCAACCACGCATCTTCGCAGGCTTCACCCTCGCAGCCCTCGCCCTCGCCGGCCTGCCCCCCCTCGCCGGATTCTTTTCCAAAGACGCGATTATTGCCTCCGCGCTTTTGTCACCACAAGCCGCATGGCTGCTGCCGCTGGGGCTGGCCGGCACCGTGTTGACCGGCGCCTATATGGCCCGCGCACTGGCGCAACTCTGGCGCGGCACCACCACCGCCGCACCGCAGGATAAAGGATTGCGCTGGATGGGCTGGGGCATGGCCGGTCCGGTCGCACTGGCAGTGCTTCTCGGCGCAGCCTTCCCGTGGATCGAAACCCTGCTTGAGGCCGAAATCTCCACCAGCGCCCTCGCCATGATGCTCGGCCTCGGCGCCGCGATCACCGGCCTGCTGCTCGGCTGGTTCATCCCCGCCGTCCGCCTGCTCGGCCCCCTGCGCGGCTGGGCCGCTAACGGCTTTGCCATCGCTGGCGGCATGGACGCGCTTGTCGTGCGCCCCACCCTCGCCGTCGCACGGGCCTGTAATACGATCGAGACCGGACTCTTCAACATGGTCCTCGCCACCGGCCGCGCCATGATGCGCATCGGGCGCGGCACGAAAATCACGGACGAGGCCGGCATCGACGGCGCGATCTTCGGATTTGCCCGCGCCACCACTCAAACCGGCAAACAGGCACGGCGGCTGCAAAGCGGCCTGATCCATCGCGAGCTGGCCCTGACAATCATTGCAACCGGCATTATCGCCGCCGGGCTGTTTGCAGCCCCGCTGTTCTACTAAGGAGATCAGACCATGATCCCAGTTATTTCCCTCGCTGTTTTCCTGCCTCTGGCCGGCGCGCTCGTGCTGATGGCCCTGCCCGGGACCTCCACCCGCACAGCCCACGGGATCGGCATAGCTGTCAGCGCAGCCACCCTGCTGCTGACACTGGTGATCTGGGCGCGCGGCATCGTGCCCGGCGGTTTCGCACAGATCGAGGAGGCCGTATGGATCGACGCCATCGGCGCAGCGTACCGCGTCGGCGTGGACGGCATCAGCCTGCCGCTGGTGCTGCTGACCGGCCTGCTGTTCCTGCTGTCCTTCATCTATCAGGCCAAATCCTCCGACCGCGCCCGCAGCTTCGTCATCCTGATGCTGATGCTGGAGACCGCCTCCATCGGCACATTCGTGGCACTGGACGCCCTGCTGTTCTATGTGTTTTTCGAGGTCTCGCTGGTCTCCATGTATTTCATGATCGCCGGCTGGGGCGGAGCGGAACGCCAGCGCGCCGCCCTGATGTTCTTCCTCTATACCCTGCTCGGCAGCCTGCCACTGCTATTGGCCATCCTCGGAATGTTCCTCGCTTCCGACCCCTATACGTTCGACATGCGCCTGTGGATCGAAAACCCGCCACTGGTCGGCGCCGGTGCCATGCTGGCACTGGTGGCCATGCTGTTCACCTTCGCGGTAAAAATCCCTGCCTTTCCGGTGCATACATGGCTCCCCGCCGCCCACGTGCAGGCGCCCACAGTCGGTTCGGTCATTCTGGCCGGTGTAATGCTGAAATTCGGCACCTACGGTCTGGTGCGTTTCGCCCTGCAAATGACGCCCGATGCCTTCCGCACCGCCGGAACCGTGGTTCTGGTGATCGGCGTGATCGGTGCGCTCTACGGGGCCTTCGTCGCGCTGGCGCAAAGCGATCTGAAACGCATGATCGCCTATACCTCGGTCAACCACATGGGCTATGTGGTGATCGGCGTGGCAGTGGCGGCGCTGGCCACTTCACCGGATATGCGCGCGGTGGCACTGGACGGGGCAACGCTGCAAATGATCAGCCACGGGCTGGTCACCGGAGCGCTCTTCTTCATCGTCGGCATGCTGAAAGACCGCGCCCACACGCGCGAGATGGACCGCTTCGGCGGGCTGCTGAAGGTGGTGCCGATCCTCGGCTGGACCTATATCCTCGCCGCCTTCGCCTCGCTCGGCTTGCCCGGCCTCGCGCATTTCCCGGCCGAGTTCCAGATTTTCCTCGCCACACTCAACGTCTCGCCTTTCGCCGTGGTGGCCATTCTGGCCATCGTCGTGGTCGCCGGACTTTACCTGCGCTCGATCAGCCTCGTATTCCTCGGGGAACCGAAGGAAGAGTGGCTGAAAATGCCGGATCTGGACCGCCGTGAACTGATCGTCCTGATTCCGCTGATGATACTGGTCATCGCGCTCGGCATCGCGCCGGGTCTGGTGCTCGACATGATTCATACCACCACTTCAAGTCTGGGGTTCTGATGTCACGCGATCTTTCCTATCTGCTGCCCGAACTGGTGCTGATGATCACTGTCGCCCTGATGCTGGCGGGCGAGATGCTGCGCTTCCCCCGCGTGGTGCTGGCCATCGGTCTGGGCGGTCTGGCGCTGGCCCTCTGGTTCAGCTTCCAGCTTCTGGGCAGCGATACCACCGTGTTCGGCGGCACCTACCGTATCGGCACACTGGCAATCTGGTCCAAGATGATCCTTCTCCCCGCCACAGCACTCTCCCTGCTGCTGGTGCGGGCCGAACTGGCGGGTCGCTTCCGCGAGGGCAGCATTTACAGCCTGATGATGCTGGTCACCATCGGCGCGCTCATGCTTTCGGGCAGCGGAGACATGATGCTGCTGGTGCTGGGCATCGTCATCACCGGCCTCGGATCCTTTGCGCTCGTGGCCTACCCTGCCGACGACGCCGCAACCGAAGCCTCGATGAAGTTTCTGGTCTTCGGTTCGGTCGCCGGCGCGGTGATGACCTACGGGCTGACCTTCTGGTATGCAGGCGCCGGATCCACACTGTTCAGCGCACTGGCAGGCATCGGCGACGCGCCCCTGCTGGCCGCCGCAGGGCTCCTCGCCGTGCTGGTCGGGCTGGGTTACAAGGCCGCCCTCGTGCCCTTCCACTTCTGGGCCCCCGACGCCTATGACGGCGCGCCGGTCTCGGTTGCCGCCTATATGTCCGTGGTCACCAAGATCGCGGGCATCTTCGCTCTGGCACAGGTGCTGCGCGACCTGCCTGCCGAAACCGGCTGGCAATGGGCCATCGCCGCGGTCGCGGTGCTTACCATGACCTACGGCTATCTGACCGCGCTGGTGCAAAGCAACCTCGTGCGGCTTCTGGCCTATTCCTCCGTCGCGCAATCGGGCTATTTCCTACTGGGGCTGGTGGCCATCGGCAGCTCTGCCCTGTCGCAGGAATCGCTGATCGTTTTCGCGGCCGCCTACGCCGCCATGAACATCGGTGCCTTCACCATCATCCATATCGGGGGCCGCGATCTGGAATCCTTCACCGGCTTCGGCCGCCGCGCCCCGTTTTCCGGCGTTGCCATGGTGGTTTTCCTGCTCTCCCTCGCCGGTATCCCGCCGCTGTTCGGGTTCTTCGGTAAAGCCCTGCTGTTCGGTGCCGCCATCGAGGCCGGTTTCCTCTGGCTCGTGGTCATCGCCATCCTCAACTCCGTCCTCTCCCTCGCGGTCTACCTGAGGATCGTCGTTGTGATGTATCGCCCCGCCCCCGAAACAGCCGCGCCGCTATCGACCTCCTCCGCCGGCACAGTCGTCTGGACCGCAACCCTGCTGGCTACGCTGCTCCTCGGCCTGTTCACGCAGGTATTCACTGCGGTTTAAGGTTGGCGGCCTGCCCGCCAACCACGCCCCCCGCTGCTTCGCCCGCTCCGGACGCAGAAGCGTTCGCCCTAGGCAAACCTTTCCGACAACTCCCTGTTCACCGTCTCCAGAAACCGCGCCGCTGCCACGGGCAGCGTCCGGCCGCGCAAATACCCGGCGCTGACAGCTCCGGGGGCCACGCCCTGCAAATCCAGCGGGACCGAGACCATCCGGTCACGTTCCAGATTGGGGCGCAGGTTGATGGCAAGGCTGAAGCTCAGCGCGTCACTGTCCTGTGACATCAGACGCAGCAAATCGAGGCTGTTGGATTCCACCGCCGCCTCCAGCGTCAGGCCGACCTTGTGCGCCACCGCGTCCAGCACCAGCCGGATCCCCTCCGGACGTTTGGGCAGAAGGAGCGGAAACTCCGCGCAATCATAGATTTTCAGGCTTTTCCGCCCCGCCAGCGGATGGTCCTCGGACATCACGCAAAACACCGGCTGGGTGACGGAACAGACGCTTTGCAGCTCCTTGAGGTGGATCGGCTCGAAGACAATCGCAAGGTCGTTGGTATTGTCGAGCAGCGAGGTCTCCGCCTCGCCCCGTTCGTGCAGATTGACGCCGAAGGTCACAAAGGGAAACTCCGACAGGTGTTTCGCGATCAGGCCGGGCAGGAAATACTGCACGATCTCGCGCGTCGTGGCGATGTTGATGTGGCCCGCGCGCATGCCGGAAAGGTCGGCGATGCGGGATTTCACCCGCTCCATGTCGGAAATCTGGTCGCGAATATGCTGGAGCAGGATTTCTCCGGCGATGTTGGGGCGCAGACCTGCGGGGTGACGCTCGAAAATCTCCGTGCCGAGTTCCTCCTCGATACCCAGAATGCGGCGGTTGAGGGCCGAGGGGGTGATCCCCAGTTCCTCGGCCGCGCTGCGCAAGGAGCCGGTGCGGGCAATTTTATCGATGTATTTCAGGATCAGCAGGTGGCGCATGGGATATTTCGGTGGCGATTTACAGGGTGTTGCAAAAAACGCAACGGGTGACTGATTTCTTAGCAACAGACAGCAACACCTGCAAGCGGTATCAATATTAGCAACATCGCATCTTTGATTCTCGCCGCGTGAAGGAAACACAAAATGGCCGAAAAACTCGTTATCATCGGAGCAGGCATGGCCTCGGGCCGGATGCTCGAGGAATTGTTCGCGCAGGACGGGGACTACGACATCACCCTGTTCGGGGCAGAACCGCGCGGCAACTACAACCGTATCATGCTCTCGCCGGTTCTGGCGGGCGAGAAAACCTACGGCGAAATCGTCACCCACGACGCCGACTGGTATCGCGACAACAACATCAATTGCCGTTTTGGCGAGGCCGTGGTCAAGATCGACCGCAAGGCGAAACAGGTGGTGAGCGCGGGCGGCGTGACACCCTACGACAAACTGGTCGTGGCCACCGGCTCCGCATCTTTCTTCATCCCCGTCACCGGCAACGACCTGCCCGGCGTGGTCGGCTTTCGCGATCTCGATGATGTCGAGGCGATGACAGCAGCGGCGCGCAAGCCCGACGGCAAGGCGGTCATCATCGGCGGCGGTCTGCTGGGGCTGGAAGCCGCGGCAGCGCTGAAGCTGCAGGGCATGGACGTAACCGTGCTGCACCTGATGGATCACCTGATGGAGCGCCAGCTTGATCCGGCGGCGGGCTATCTGCTG
Source organism: Paracoccaceae bacterium (assembly GCA_015485375.1). Taxonomy (GTDB): domain Bacteria; phylum Pseudomonadota; class Alphaproteobacteria; order Rhodobacterales; family Rhodobacteraceae; genus NORP23. The sequence goes on from WFTU01000332.1 coordinate 6,194, forward strand.
CAAAAGGAACTGGAAAAACGCGGCATCAACGTAATCTGCAACGCCCACACCAAGGCCATCCTCGGCCATGATCATGTCGACGCGGTTCTGCTGGAGGACGGCGAAATTTACGGTGCCGACCTGGTGGTTATGGCCGCCGGTATCCGCCCCGAAACCCGGCTGGCGGTCGACTCCGGCCTGCATGTGGAGCGCGGGATTGTCGTGGATGATTCCATGCACACCTCCGATCCGGACATTTTCGCCCTCGGCGAATGTGTCGAGCATGACGGGGTGGTTTACGGACTGGTCGCCCCGCTGTTCGACATGGCAAAGGTTCTGGCCCGCACGCTGACCGGCGAGGAGGCGCACTTCAAGGCGCCCGCCGTTGCCACGCGCCTGAAAGTCACCGGCGTGGAGCTGTTCTCTGCCGGTGAGTTCGACGAGGACGACGGGCGCGAGGACATCGTATTCCGCGATCCCGCCCGCGGCATCTACAAACGGCTGGTGCTGGAAGACAACCGTATCGTCGGCATCGTCATGTATGGCGATACCACCGATGCCACATGGTTCTTCGGCAAGCTGACCATGGCCGAGGATATCAGCGCCATCCGCGAAACCCTGATCTTCGGCCCCGCCTATCAGGGCGACGGCCTTGCCGATCCGCTCGCCGCTATCGCCGCCATGCCCGCCGAAGCCGAGGTTTGCGGCTGCAACGGTGTGTGCAAGGGCACAATTGTCGAGGCGATCTCCAACGGCGCCGACGACCTCGGCAAAGTGCGCGCCGCGACCAAGGCTTCGGCCTCCTGCGGCAACTGCACCGGACTGGTGGAACAGATCCTCGCCAGCACACTGGGTGACGATTTCGAGGCCCCGACCGAGCAACCGGTCTGCGGCTGCACCGACCTGACCCACGACGACCTGCGCCGGATCATCAAGGCACGCGCGCTGAAATCCATTCCCGCAGTGATGCAGGAAACCGGCTGGAAAACCTCTTGCGGCTGCCACGTCTGCCGTCCCGCGCTGAACTACTACCTGATTGCCGAGTGGCCGCTGGAATACAGGGACGACCAGCAAAGCCGTTTCGTGAACGAGCGCAACCACGCCAACATCCAGAAAGACGGCACCTATTCCGTCGTGCCGCGCATGTGGGGCGGCATCACCACCCCGCAGGAACTGCGCGCCATTGCCGATGCGGCCGAAAAATACAACGTGCCGACCGTGCATGTCACCGGCGGCCAGCGCATCGACCTGCTTGGCGTGCAGCGCGAGGACCTGCCGGATATCTGGGCCGATCTGAACGCGGCGGGACTGGTTTCGGGCCATGCCTATTCCAAGGGGTTGCGCACGGTGAAAACCTGCGTCGGTTCCGACCACTGCCGTTTCGGCACGCAGGACAGTACCGGCCTCGGCATCAAGCTCGAAAAAATCCTCTGGGGTAGCTGGACCCCGCACAAGGTCAAACTCGCCGTCTCCGGCTGCCCGCGCAATTGCGCCGAGGCGACCTGCAAGGACGTCGGCGTAATTTGCGTCGACAGCGGCTACGAGGTCAGCGCCGCCGGTGCCGCCGGAATGGAGCTGAAAGAAACCGAACCGCTGGCCAAGGTCGCAACCGAACAGGAAGCCATCGATCTGACCGTTGCATTCATCCAGCTTTACCGCGAGAACGCCCGCTACCTCGACCGCCCCTATAAATGGGTCGCACGGGTCGGCATGGACTGGGTGCGCGAACAGGTGGTGGACGATGCCGGCAACCGCGCCGCCCTGTGCGAGCGTTTCGAACTCTCGCAATCGGTTTACCGCAAGGACCCCTGGGCCGCGCAGGCCACCGAAGAGCACAAGCGAACCAAATGGACCCCGCTTGCAGACCTGACACTGGAGGCAGCAGAATGAGCAACTGGATAGATATCGCCGCACTCGAAGACATCCCCGCCCGTGGCGCCCGCGTGGTGAAAACCGCACAGGGCTGCATCGCGATTTTCCGCACCCACGACGATCGGGTATTCGCGCTCGACGATGCCTGCCCGCACAAAAACGGTGCGCTGTCCGAAGGGATCGTGCACGGGGCCGCCGTGACCTGCCCGTTGCACAACTGGGTCATCAATCTGGAAACCGGCATGGCCGAGGGCGCAGACGAAGGGCAGGTTGCCACCTACCGGATCAAGGTCGACAACGGCCGTATCCTGCTCGATGCCAGCCGTCTGGCCGCACGGTCCGCCGCATGAAACCTGTCCGCACGACCTGCCCATACTGCGGCGTAGGCTGCGGACTTCTGGTCGAGGCCGACGGCACGATCAAGGGCGACCCCGACCACCCCGCCAACTTCGGCCGCCTGTGTTCCAAGGGCGCGGCCCTTGGCGAGACGATCGGGCTGGAGGGCCGCGTGCTGGAGCCCCGTATCAACGGCAAAACCGCAGACCGGGACACGGCGCTGGACAAAACCGCCGCTGCCTTCACCGCCGCCATTCGCGAACACGGCCCCGACAGTGTTGCCTTCTATGTATCCGGCCAGATCCTGACCGAGGATTACTATGTCGCCAACAAGCTGATGAAAGGCTTCATCGGATCGGCCAACATCGACACAAATTCCCGCCTGTGCATGGCCTCCTCGGTCGCTGGTCACAAACGCGCCTTCGGCACCGACACTGTGCCCGGCACCTACGGGGATTTCGAGGCGGCCGATCTGGTCGTCCTCACCGGCTCCAACCTCGCATGGTGCCATCCGGTCCTGTTCCAGCGGCTGGCCGCGGCCAAGGCCAAACGCCCGCATATGCAGGTGGTCGTCATCGATCCCCGCCGCACCGCCAGCGCCGAAATTGCCGATCTGCACCTGCCCGTTCGCCCCGACGGCGACATCGCCCTGTTCAACGCCCTGCTGGCCGAAATCAACCGTCAGGGCGCACTCGACGAAGGGTTCATCAACGCCCGCGTCTCCGGTTTTACCGAAGCACTGGATGCGGCGCACGCAAGCACACCGGGCGACAGCGGCCTGACACCGGAGCAGATCAAAGCCTTTTGCGATCTGTGGATCGGCACCGAAAAGGTTGTCACTGTCTATTCGCAGGGCGTGAACCAGTCCGCCTGCGGCAGCGACAAGGTCAACGCCATCATCAACTGTCATCTGGCTACGGGGCGTATCGGCAAACCGGGGGCAGGCCCGTTCTCGGTCACCGGCCAGCCGAACGCCATGGGCGGGCGGGAGGTCGGCGGTCTGGCCAACATGCTCGCCTGTCACCTCGACATCGAAAACCCCGAGCACCGCGCCACAGTGCAACAGGCATGGGATGCCCCGACGATCTGCACGCAGCAAGGCCTGAAAGCCGTGGACCTGTTCGCCGCCTGCGACAGCGGGAAAATCAAGGCCCTCTGGATCATCGGCACCAACCCCGCCGTCTCGCTGCCCGACGCGGATTTTGTGGCGCAGGCAATTGCCAAAGTGCCGTTTACCGTGGTCTCGGACGTGACCGATACCGACACAACCAAACTGGCAAACGTCTTCCTGCCCGCCACCACATGGGGCGAGAAAACCGGCACAGTCACCAATTCCGAACGCCGCATCAGCCTGCAACGCGCCTTCCTCCCCGCCCCCGGCGCGGCGCGCCCCGACTGGCAAATCATTTGCGATGTGGCCGAACGCATGGGATTCGGCGCCGCTTTCGCCTACAAATCCCCCGCCGAAATCTTCCGCGAATACGCCGCGCTTTCCGGCAAGGCCGCCGCGTTCGGGCGCGACTTCGATATCAGCGGTCTGGCCGGTATCTCCGACGCCGACTACGCCACCTTCAAGCCCGTGCAATGGCCGGTTCCCGTCGATGCACCAACCGGAGGCCGATTCTTCGCCGATGGTGCATTCTTCCACGCCGACGGCAAGGCCCGCATGCTGGCGGTTTCCTCTCCGGCTCCGTCCGGGAAACGCGGATTCCGCCTCAACTCCGGCCGTATCCGCGACCAGTGGCACACCATGACCCGCAGCGCGAAATCTCCGCGCCTGAGCCAGCACACCACCGAACCCTTTGTGGAAATCCACCCCGGGGACGCGCAACCCCTCGGCCTCGGCAAAGACGATCTGGTTGTCCTGCGCCGCGCCGGCAACAGCGTCGTCCTGCGCGCCCGTATCACCACCGACATCCGGCAGGGCACGGTTTTCGCGCCAATGCACTGGAGCGACAGCAACGCCTCCGCCGCACGGATCAATACTCTGGTGGACAGCATAACCGACCCCGTTTCCGGCCAACCGGCCCTGAAAGCGGGCGCGGTGGAGCTGCAACGGTTCAGCGCCCTCTGGCACGGCTTCGCGGTCTCCGCCGCAGCCATCCCCGCACAACACCACAGCTACAGCGCAATCGCCCGCACCGATACCGGCTGGCGCGCCGAGGTCGCAGGCGCCGCTCTCCCCGAAGACTGGGAGGCCGAAGCCCGCGCCACGCTCGGCCTGACAACCGGCAGCGTCAGCATCCTGCGCGATGCAGCACAAGGTCTGGTAAGGGTCGCTATCCACGACGGTCCGGCCCTGCGCGGCCTGTTCTTCGCCGCCCCGCGCCCGATCGAGGTCGCGCGAACCTACGCCGCAAGCCTGATCAACTCCGACACACCCGCCCTTGCCGCATTGTCAGGCCTGCCGGTCTCCGGCCCGCCGGATGCCGGCCGCACGGTCTGCGCCTGCGCGGGCGTTGGCGTCAACACCATCCGCACCGCGATCGAGGGCGGTGCCACCAGCGTCGCCGACATCGGCAGATGCACCGGTGCAGGCACCAACTGCGGTGCCTGCAAACCCGAACTGGAAACCCTTCTGGCCGCAGCCCCCATGCTCGCCGCCGAATAACCCTGCAAACGGAGACCCAAATGCACCGCCCGCAAGACATCGCCAAACCCGACCAGTATCGCGCCCTCGGCCTCAGCACCTTTGCCTTTACCGTCAGTTTCGCCGTCTGGACCCTGTTCTCCATTATCGGCGTGCAAATCAAAACCGACCTCGGCCTGAGCGACACGCAATTCGGCCTGCTGGTGGCGACACCGGTGCTGACCGGCTCCGTCAGCCGGATGTTTCTGGGAATCTGGGTGGAAAAATACGGCGGGCGGCTGGTGTTTCCGGCCCAGATGCTGACGACTGCCATGGCCGTCTGGATGCTGACATGGGCGCAATCCTACGCCATGTTCCTGCTCGCCGCGCTGGGTCTGGGGCTGGCAGGCGGTTCCTTCATCATCGGCGTTTCCTACGTCTCCCGCTGGTTCGGCGCGGGGCAACAGGGCACGGCACTCGGTATTTTCGGCGCCGGAAATGTCGGGGCAGCCGTGACCAGTTTCGTCGCGCCCTTCCTGCTGCTGGCCTTCGGCTGGGAAACCACCGTGCAAATCTATGCCGTCGTGCTGGCCCTGACCGCCGCCCTGTTCTACACCTTCGCCAAACCCGACCCGATCGAGGCCGGACACGGCGCCTCCCGCGCCATCACCAGCCTGCGCGCCCAGCTTGCCCCGCTCAAACACGTTCAGGTCTGGCGCTTCTCGCTCTACTACTTCTTCGTATTCGGTGCCTTCGTCGCCCTCGCCTCGTTCCTGCCGCGCTACTATGTCGGGGCATACGGGCTGGAACTGACCACGGCCGGAACCCTCGCGGGCCTCTACGCCCTGCCGGGATCGGTCTTTCGTGCGCTTGGCGGCTGGATGTCTGATAAATGGGGCGCCCGCCGCGTCATGTATATGACCTTCCTGAGCGCCATGACCCTGCTGTCGGCCATGGCCTACTCCGGAAACCAGACCGCCCCGCTGGCCATATTCGTGGCGTTGACCGTATTCCTCGGCTTCTCCATGAGCCTCGGCACCGCCGCAGTGTTCAAACACGTCCCCGTATACTACCCGCAACACGTCGGTGCGGTCGGCGGGCTGGTCAGCATGATCGGCGGCCTCGGCGGTTTCGTCCTGCCTATCACCTTCGGTGCATTGCTGGACGCCACCGGCATCTGGACCGCCCCGTTCATCTTGCTGGCACTGCTGGTCGCCAGCCTGACCATCTGGATGCACCTCTCGGTGCGCAAGATGGACCGCCGGGTTGGCAGCGCTTTGGCGGCTTAAGGGGGGGGTAATGGCGGAGAGACAGTCCGGCATTTGGCTGCGGGTTGGTGAAAAATACTAATTAATAACAATAACTTGCATTAATATCGTGTTTTTGTAATGTGTAGCATAGTGTGTAGCAAACTGTTGATGCCATCACCGGGTGGTGAATACAATATCTCATCTCCGACCACTTGTGCTTCATACATCATGTTACAGATGCTCGGCATTTGGTTTGGATGGCTGCCGTCGTTGAGCTCCACGTTCTCATGAAGATCGCCGGCAAGAATATCAACAGAGGAAAATTCGTTGTTTTTTGCACATTGAAATCGATTTTGAATTTCTTGCCGGATAAGGTCGGTATTCGTCATTGTGGTCATTGGCTAATTTCCTCTGCAAATATGAAC
>WFTU01000333.1 GCA_015485375.1 Paracoccaceae bacterium
CGAGCAGGATTTCAAAAACCCTGTCGGCTGTTTCGGGGTCCAGATTGCCGGTCGGCTCGTCCGCCAGCAGGACTTTCGGTTCGTTGGCAAGTGCGCGGCAAAAGGCAACGCGCTGCTGCTCGCCGCCCGACAATTGCGCGGGGCGGTGGTCCAGTCGCTCGGCCAGCCCGACCTTGTCGAGCAAGCCCCGCGCACGATCCATTGCCGCCGTCTTGTCCACGCCCGCGGCGCGCTGCGGCAGCACCACGTTTTCCAGCGCGGTGAATTCCGGCAACAGATGGTGGAACTGGTAAACGAACCCGATATTGTCGCGCCGCAGCCTCGTGCGCGCTCCGTCGCGCCCTTTCGAGGCCACAACCCCGCCAATCCGCACCTCGCCGCTATCGGGACGGTCCAGCAGCCCCGCCACATGCAGCAGGGTCGATTTTCCGGCCCCCGAAGGCGCCACCAGCCCGACGATCTCGCCCTTGCCAAGCGACAGCGAGACGCCTTCCAGCACCCGCACCTCGCCCGGCTTGCCCTTGTTGAAGGTGCGTTTGATATCGACCAGTTCCAGCGCCGCATCACTCATTGCGCAACGCCTCCACCGGATCGAGCTTCGCCGCGCGCCGCGCCGGGAAAATGGTGATGACAAAGGAAAGCGTCAGCGACAGCGCCACCGCGCTCAGCACGTCTTTCAGTTCCAGCTTCGCCGGCAGGCGCGACAGATACCGCACGTTGGGATCCCAGACCCCGCCGCCGGACATCCGGTCGACAAAGCCGAAAATCGGATCAATATAGAGCGCAAACAGGCTGCCCAGCACCACACCGATCACCGTGCCGATCAGCCCGATACTGGCGCCGGAGATAAAAAACACCCGCATGATCGAGCCTTGCGTCAGCCCCATGGTGCGCAAAATCCCGATGTCGCGGGTCTTGTTTTTCACCAGCATCACCAGACCGGAGATAATGTTCATCGAGGCGATCAGCACCAGAATGGACATCAGCACGAACATCACGTTGTCCTCGACCTCCAGCGCCCGCAGGAAACTGCCCGAGGAATCCTTCCACGTCCAGATAATCGCCCGCTCCCCCGCCGCACGCAGCAGCGGCACACGCATGGCATCGACGTTCTCGGGGTCCGCCACCGAAACCTCCAGCTCGTCCGCCGTGCCCTCGCGGTTGAAATAGCTCTGCGCCTCGGCGAAAGGCATATAGACCCGCGTGCGATCGATATCCGAGCGCCCGACCTGAAAGATATAGACAACCTTGTAATCGTTGATCCGTGGCGAGGTGCCGAAAGCGGTTTTCACCCCGTCCGGCGAGATCAGCGTGATATAGTCCCCCGCCTGAATCCCCAGCTCCCGCGCCACACCGATGCCGATGGCCACGCCATCATTGAAGTCCGCCAGCGAACCGGCCGAGGTCTCGGGATGGGCCACCAGCCGCAGGGTCTCCAGATCCTCCAGCGTCTCGCCGTAAACCTCGACGCCCGAGTTGCGGGAATTGGCGCTCGCCATCACCTGCCCGCGAATGGCGGGGGCGACGCGGGTCACACCCTCGACGCCGCGCACCTTCTCGGCCATGGCCTCGTAATCGATGATGCCCTTGCGCACGCCGCCGCTGTAGTTGGCCTCGTAGATCGTCACATGCGCGTTGGCGCCCAGAATGGTGTCGATAAAATCCGAGCGGAACCCCGAGCGCACTGCCAGCGTCGCGATCAGCGCAAACACCGCCAGCGAGATGCCGATCAGCGAAATCCAGGTCATCACGGAAACACCGCCCTCGGCCTTGCGCGCGCGCAGATAGCGCCAGGCAATCGCCCACTCGAAGCCGGCAAAGGGTCGGGTTGATGAATTTTGGCTCACACGGCTCTCCTGCGACGCCAGAGCAATACGCTAAACAATCCTGCGAATCCTATATACCCTACAGCGCCGCCGCCAAGAGCAAAAATGGCTCCTTCGGCGGAAACCGGCACAGCGGGAACGTAAATTTCCATGGTACGGCGTAATATTTCAGGGTCTGTCAGGCGCCTGAAGTTTCGCAACCGTTCCAGAGCATTTGCATGTTCCAGAGCCGCTAGATCACCGGCCAAGGTTTCATACCGCGCGATAGTACGCTGCATATCCGCCCCGCGCTGGTCCAGAAAGGCTGTGCCGCGATATTGCGCCAGCGCCTCTGTTCGGTCCAGTCCGGCCCTTGTTGCAGTAGCATCGAAATCCGCCACCACCACCTGCAAGGCATCGACTGCGCCTCCAAGACGCTGACGATACTGTTGTGACGCCTCGGGAAACTGCGACGCCCCGATCCCGAGAATTAG
>WFTU01000334.1 GCA_015485375.1 Paracoccaceae bacterium
GAGCCGCATTTGCCCGATGTCGTTGCCGCGATCGAATCCTGCCCCGTGCCGTGGATTGCCGCGATGCATGGCAATGTTCTGGGCGGCGGGTTCGAAATCGCCATGGGCTGCGCCTTTCGCATTGCGGCGGCCGGCACGCGCTTCGGCCTGCCCGAGGTCAACGTCGGCCTGATCCCCGGCGCAGGCGGCACGCAACGCCTGCCCCGTCTGATCGGGGTGGAGGCGGCGATTGACATGTGCTGTTCCGGCACGCCGCGCGGGGCGGCGGATATGCTGGCACTCGGCGGGATTGATGCGGTTGTCGAGGGCGATCCGGTGCAGGCGGCGCGGGGTTTTGCCGCCGATCTGCCGCCACGCCCCGAGGCTGTGCGAGCCCGCGCCATTGCTTTGCCCGAGCCGGAATTTTTCGGCGAAACCCGCCTGACCATCCGCAAGCGCGCCAAAGGGCAGGCCGCGCCGTTGCACAATTTCGATGCGGTGAAATGGGCCTGCGAGACGGATTTCGCCGGCGGGCAGAAGCGCGAGCGCGAACTGCATCTGGCGCTGCGAAACTCCGCCGAATCCCGCGCGCTGCGCCATGCGTTTTTTGCCGAACGGACGGTGGCTAAACCCGAGGCGATCAAAGGCGTGACTCCGCGAGAGGTTAAACACGTTGCCATCGTCGGCGGCGGGCTGATGGGGGCGGGCATTGCCGCCGCCTGCCTGAACGGCGGCTTGCAGGTCACGATGATCGAGCGCGATGCGGAGGCCGCCGAAGCGGGAGCCGAAAGGGTGCGCGGGATCCTTGACGGAGCGGTGAAACGGGGCAAAAGCACGGCGGAAAAACGCGATGCGCTGCTGGAGGTGTTCACGGCCAGCGCCGATTATGCCGCCGCCAAAGACGCCGGTCTGGCTATCGAGGCGGTGTTCGAGGATCTGGGTGTCAAACGCGCGGTTTTTGCCTCGCTGGCCGCGGTTATGGACCCGCAGGCGATACTGGCGACCAATACATCCTACCTCGACCCGCGCGAGGTTTTTGACGGGGTCGCGAACCCCGAACGCTGCCTCGGGCTGCATTTTTTCTCGCCCGCGCACATCATGAAACTGCTGGAGATCGTGAAAACGCCGGAGACCTCGGCAGAGGTTCTGGCGACGGGGTTCGCGCTCGGCAAACGGTTGCGCAAGGTGGGCGTTCTGTCCGGCATTTGCGACGGGTTTATCGGCAACCGGATGCTCGCGGCCTATCGGCGGCAGGCGGATTACCTGCTGGCGGATGGTTGTCTGCCTTACCAGATCGACGCGGCGATGCGGGCCTTCGGGATGCCGATGGGGCCGTATGAATTGCAGGACCTGACCGGATTGCAGATCGCATGGGCCAACCGCAAACGGCAGGCGGCGACACGCGATCCGGCGGAGCGGTATATCCCGCTGGGCGACATGCTGTGCGAGGACGGGCGGCTGGGCCAGCGGGCGGGCAAGGGCTGGTATCGCTATGACGGCGGGCGCAAGCCGGTCCGTGACGGCGAGGTCGAGGCGCTTATCGAGAAATGGTCGGCCGACAACGGTATCGAGCGCGCCGATTTCTCGCAGGACCAGATCGCCAACCTGATCCTTGCCGCCATGATCAACGAGGGTGCGCGGATTGTCGAGGAGGGCATCGCCGAGCGTCCGCTCGATGTCGATATGGTCCAGATACACGGCTACGGCTTCCCGCGCTGGCGCGGCGGACCGATGCACTACGCCGAGGAAGTCGGCGTTGACGAAATATCCGTTTGGATGGGGGCTGTTTCGCGGCAAAGCCCCGGCTCGTGGAAAATCTCCACGTTACTGAGCTGAATTTGCCGCGCGGTCTTTAGGGGAGGAAACCATGACCAAATTGAAGAAACTCACAACACTTCTGGCAGGGGCCGCGCTGGCGCTGGCCGGTTCTGCGGCTTTCGCGCAGGAATACACGCTGACGATTTCCAGCTGGGCGCCGCCCACGCACGGGATCAACGCCAAAATGTGGCCGAAATTCATCGAGATGGTCGAGGAAGCCACCGACGGCCGCGTGACTGCCGAGCTGAAACTGGGCATCGCTCCGCCGCCGGCACAGATGGACCTGATCATGGACGGGGCCGCCGATGTCTCGATCATTTTCCACGGCTATCAGGCCGGCCGTTTCACCGGCACCAAGCTGATCGAGTTGCCGGGCTACGAGGGCTCTGCCGAGGCGGCCTCGGTGGCCGACTGGCGCGTTTACGAGAAATTCCTGAAACCGCTGAACGAGCATCGCGGCGTCAAGCTGATCTCGCTCAACACCCACGGTCCGGCGCAGTTGCACACCGTTAATCCGGTGACGTCCCTCAACGAGATCGCAGGCCTGAAAATCCGCATTCCGGGTGGTGTTGGCGGCGACGTCGGCGCGGCCCTCGGTGCGACCGGCATCAAGGTTCCGGCCCCGAAAGTCTACGAAACGCTGGCCTCCAACGCGGCCGACGGGGTGGTCATGCCGTTTGAATCGCGCAAGGGGTTCAAGCTGACGGAAGTGGCGCCCTATGTGTATGAAGTTCCGGGTGGCCTCTATCGCGGTTCCTTCGCGTTCATCATGAACGAGGACACTTTTGCCGGTCTGCCCGAGGACATCCAGCAGGCGCTGGAAGAAAAGGTATTCGGCGAGCCGCTGTCGCGGGAAATCGGCAAAATCTGGGACGAGATCGACCAGATCGGCCGTGACGCCACGCTGGCCGCCGAAGGCAATGCCATCAACGAGGCTTCGGCCGCGGATATGGAAGCCTTCGCCGCCATTCAGGCCGACGTGACCGCCAAGGTTCTGGCGGAACTGGAAGCCAAGGGCGTGGACGCACAGGCGGCCTATGATTTCGTCAAGGAAACCATGGCCAACTATTGATCGCAAAACACGGGCAGGCGGTCATCGCCTGCCCGAACCCCATTCGAGAGATCCGATGAAATCCCTGATCCAGATTTTGCGAAAAGCCTCGGTCGCGCCGGTCCTGCTGGCCTCTGCCGCGCTTTTCATCCTGATGCTGATGACGTTTTCCGACGTCGTGCTGCGCTCCGTCTTTAACGCGCCGATCGAGGCCGCGACCGAACTGACGCGCATCCTGATGGCTGTCATGGTGTTTGCCGTGATGCCGGTGATTTCGGCACGCCGCGAGCATATCACCGTTGACCTGACCGACGGATTTTTCAAACGCTACCGCCTGTCCAACCTGCGCGACGGGCTGGTGACGCTGGCGAGCGGTGTCATGCTGGTCTGGCCTGCCATGCGCGTGCGGGTGCTGGCCGAGCGGGCACGGGATTACGGTGATGTCACCGAATACCTGTCCATTCCGCAATTCTATATCGGCTGGTTCATTGCCGTTTTCACCGCCCTTACCGCCCTGATCCTGATCGCCGAAGGTCTGGTGCTGCTGTTCAAACCCTCGCTGCTGGAGGTCACACGATGACTCTCGCCCTTATCGGTTTTGCCGCCGTTCTGGTTCTGGTCCTGATGCGGATGCCTATCGTGTTCGCCATGGGGCTGGTCGGGATGGTCGGCTATATGAACGAGCGCGGTTTCAATGGCGCCATGTCGATGGTCGGGCGGCAGGTGATGGACACGGCGCAAAGCTACAGCCTGTCGGTCGTGCCGCTGTTTATCCTGATGGGCCTGTTCGTGAACAAGGGCGGGTTGAGCCGCGAGCTTTATGCCGTGTCCAACGCCTTCCTCGGCCATATGCGCGGCGGGCTGGCGATGGCCACCGTCGTGGCCTGCGGCGGGTTTTCCGCCATTTGCGGCTCGTCACTGGCCACCGCCGCCACCATGTCCAAGGTCGCAATGCCGGAGATGCGCCGCTATGGCTATTCCGACGGGTTGTCCACCGCCTCGATTGCCGCCGGTGGCACGCTTGGCATCCTGATCCCGCCGTCGGTCATTCTGGTGATCTACGGCCTGCTGACCGAAACCTCGATCGGCAAGCTGTTCATCGCGGGAATTTTGCCCGGTCTGCTCGGCGTGCTGTTTTACCTGTTTGCCGTGCGCTGGTCGGTGTTTCGCGATCCTGCCTCCGGCCCTGCGGGCGAGCGGGCAAGCTGGCGTGAGCGCCTGATTGCCCTGCGCGGCGTCTGGGCCGTGCTGCTGCTGTTCTTTCTGGTGATCGGCGGGCTTTACGGCGCGCTCGATTTCGCGCCGCTGAACCTGACGTTTTCCCCGACCGAGGCCGCCGGCATGGGCGCGATGGGCGCCTTCCTGATCGCGCTCAGCCGTGGCAACCTGACCTTCAAGGACACGCTGGAGGTCTTGCAGGAAACCACCTTTACCTCGGCCGCGCTGTTCGGCGTGCTGATCGGGGCGCAGGTTTTCTCCAACTTCGTCAACCTTGCCGGATTGCCGGAGGCCCTGATCCAGATCGTGACCAACTGGTCACTTTCGCCAATGGCGGTGATGATCATGATTATCGCGGTGTATCTGCTGCTCGGCATGGTATTCGAAAGCCTGTCGATGCTGCTGCTGACCGTGCCGATCTTCTTCCCGCTGGTGAATTCTCTCGGCTATGATCCGGTGTGGTTCGGCATCGTGGTTGTGGTGGTGACGGAGATCAGCCTGATCACCCCGCCTGTCGGCCTGAATGTGTTCATCCTGAAAGGCGTGGTCGGCAATGTCTCCACCGGCACGATTTTCCGCGGTGTGACCCCGTTCTGGATTTTCGACCTGTTCCGGCTGGCGCTGCTGGTCGGCGTGCCCGCGATCTCCCTTTATTTGCCCAGCCAGATGTAACCGAGGATATTTGAAATGAGCATTATGCAAATCGACAGTTTCGCCGCCGGCCGCTGGGTTGCCCCCGGCGAAGGGGCGCGCGCCATTGAAAGTGCGGTTACGGGAAAGGTCATCGCCTCGGCCGGCAATCGGGCGCTGGATTTTCAGGCCATGCTGGAC
>WFTU01000335.1 GCA_015485375.1 Paracoccaceae bacterium
ACGCTGGCCGCCAGCGGCATCGGCGATTTCCGCTACATCATGAAATGGAACGAGCTGAACTCCCCCCTGCGCCGCAACGTGACGCAAACGGATGTGGGCAAATCGGCGATGTATCTGCTTTCCGATCTGTCCTCGGGCGTGACCGGAGAGAACCATCACGTGGACGCGGGCTATCATGTTGTCGGCATGAAGGCCGAGGACGCACCGGATATCGACGTAGTACAGGGACGCAAGAAATGACCGATAAACTCCCCCACGAAAAGGGTTTTCACATCAGCTGGGACCAGATCCACCGCGACAGCCGCGCGCTGGCATGGCGTCTGGACGGCAAGGGACCGGACGACGGCGCATGGAAGGCGATCATCGCCATCACCCGCGGCGGCATGGCCCCTGCAATGATCGTGGCGCGCGAGCTTGACATCCGCACGGTCGATACCATCAGCATCAAATCCTACGACCACCAGAAACAGTCGGAAGCACAGGTTCTGAAGTCTCCCGATCTGGGCATTGCCGGTGACGGCGAAGGCATCCTGATCATCGACGATCTGGTGGACACCGGCAAAACCCTCGAAGTGGTCAAGAAGATGTTTCCCAAGGCCCATATCGCCACGGTCTACGCCAAACCCAAAGGCCGCCCGATGGTCGAAACCTTCATCACCGAGGTTTCGCAGGACACATGGATCTTCTTCCCGTGGGACATGGCGCTGCAGTATGTAGAACCCTATCGCGGCAACGACTAGCCACTCCCACACCAGAAAAAACAAAGGCTCCGCAGTTCCCTGCGGAGCCTTTTTCCTGCTGGCGGGCAAGGTTATTTCGTAATGATCTCCGGCCCCATGAAGTAGGTCGGCAGGAAGGTGGAAATCGCCGGAATATAGGTAATCATGATCAGGAACACGAACAGGATGCCCAGCCACGGCAGCGCCGCCCTGACCACCCGCATCATCGGCATTCCGGCCACACCGGACGTGACAAACAGGTTCAGCCCGACCGGTGGCGTAATCATCCCGATCTCCATATTCACCACCATGATAATACCGAGGTGAATGGGGTCGATCCCCAGCTCGATAGCAATCGGGAACACCAGCGGCGCCACAATCACGATCAGCCCCGAGGGTTCCATGAACTGCCCGCCGATCAGCAGGATAAAGTTGACGATCACCAGAAACATCACCGCGCCGAAGCCCGCGTCCAGCATGGCGCCCGCGATCTGTTGCGGTATCTGCTCGTTGGTCAGCACCTGCTTCAACACCAGCGCATTGGCGATGATGAACAACAGGGTGACAGTCAGTTTTCCGGCCTCGAACAGAGTGTCCTTGGTGTCCTTGTGGAACCATGCAGTCAGCAAGGCCCAGGGTTTGCGCATCAGGGAACTCGCCTGACCGCCAGCCTCTTTTGCCGCCAGCGGCCCCATGTCGCGATAGACGAACATGGAAATCAGAAAGGCATAGACCGCCGCGACAGCCGCCGCCTCGGTCGGGGTGAAGATACCGCCGTAAATACCGCCAAGAATGATAACAATCAGGAACAGCCCGAAGGAGGCATCGCGACCGGAGGCAAATACTTCGCCCCAGCCCTGCCATTCGCCCTTCGGCAGTTTTTTCACCTTGGCGACGATATAGATGCCGCTCATCAGCATAGTGCCGGCCAGAATACCGGGGATAACACCGGCAAGGAACATGCGGCCAACCGAAACGTCGGTGGCGGAAGCGTAAACCACCATCACGATGGACGGCGGAATCAGGATGCCGAGCGTGCCGGCGACCGAGATAATCCCCGCGCCGAAATCCTTGGAATAACCGACCTGTTTCATACCGGCGATAACGATGGATCCGATGGCCACCACCGTGGCCGGCGAGGAACCGGACAGCGCCGCAAACAGCATACAGGCGAACACACCGGCAATCGCCAGACCGCCGGGCAGATGCCCGACCAGCGCGATGGAAAACCGGATGATCCGCTTGGCCACGCCGCCCGTGGACATGAAAGATGACGCCAGAATAAAGAACGGGATCGCCAGCAGCGTATAATGCCCCGCCATCGCCTGAAACATCGTCTGCGCGATGGAGGCAAGCGAGGTATCCGACAGTACCAGCAGGAACAGGATCGAGCTGAGGCCGAGCGAGATCGCGATCGGAACCCCGATCAGCATAAAGCCGACGACCATTACAAAAAGCGCAAGAACATCCATAACTTAACTCTCCGCTTCCCGTTGGGCGGCCACTTCGGCAACCGCGTCTTCAGCCTCGTGGCTGACAATAAGACTGTCCTGCTGTCCGGTCGCCAGACGCCATGTGGCCTGAATGAACCGGAACAACAACAGGGCCGAGCCGATCGGCAGGATCATATAGGGCAGCAAACGGGGCATTTTCTCGTAGGCCTCGCCCTCGTTCAGCCAGCCCTCCAGAAAGCGCAGGAAACCGGGCATCGGCAGGTCGTCGGTCTCGTACCACGCCTTGTTCAGGAACTTGTCCTCGAAACCGGTCGGGAACCAGCGTCCCTCGGTTTTCGGCAGATCGGCAAAATTGGCCCAGTAGTCCCACGACCCTTTGAGCAGCAGCGCCGCATAGGCGATGCACAGGGCGGCGGCGGTGAGGGCCATCACCTTGCGCCCCCTGGGGCCGAAAAGATTGATAATCGCGTCCACGCCCAGATGCGCGGTGATTTTCACGGCGTAGCTCATGCCGAACAGCACCAGCCATGCAAACAGGAACAGCGTCGCCTCCAGTCCCCAGACCAGACCGGTGTTGAAACCGTAGCGCAGAACCACATTGATAAAGGTAATGATGGTCATAAGACCGAGGAGGACAGCAATCGCGGTTTCCTCGAATTCGTTCACGAAGCGGCCGAAACGGCCCGTGCCTTGCTGATGCGCGCTCATGGGACGTCCCTCCTCCCGTGAAAGATGCCCCGGCCCCCGAAAGGGCCGGAGCGGATGGCTTTAGTATTTTTCGTTGATAGCCTGTGCAGCGGCGATGTTCTCCGCCCCTACGTCGCCTTCAAACTGAGCCCATACCGGCTTCATGGCTTCGACCCATGCCGCACGCTGTTCGGGTGTCAGTTCGCGCACCACACCACCGGCGTCGATGATGGCCTGTTTGGCCTCTTCGTTGATGCGGGTGGATTCGGCGTTGCGGGTTTCGGTCACCTCGGCAACGATCTGCAGGAACTGGTCACGCACATCGGCCGGCAGGCTGTCGAGCCATTCGGTGGAGGTCACCAGCAGATAGTCGATGATACCGTGGTCGGTCTGTGTCACACCGTCCTGCACCTCGAAGAACTTCTTGCCGTAGATGTTGGACCAGGTGTTTTCCTGACCGTCAACAACGCCGGTCTGCAGCGCGCCGTACACCTCGGAGAAGGCCATCGGCTGCGGGGAGCCGCCGATTGCTTCCATCTGGGCTTTCAGAACGTCCGAAGCCTGCACACGGAATTTCAGCCCTTCGGCGTCGCTCGGCAGCAGCAGCGGCACGTTGGCCGACATCTGTTTCATGCCGTTGTGCCAGAAGGCCAGACCCTGCAGGCCGCGGCGCTGCATGGAGTCTTTCATCGCCTGACCGGTCTCGGACTGCTGGAATTCGTTCACGGCGTCGATGTTCTTGAACATGAACGGCAGATCGAAAATGCGGAACTGCTTGGTGAATTTCTCGAATTTCGACAGCGAAGGCGCGGCGAGCTGCACGTCGCCCTGCAGCATGGCTTCCAGAACCTGGTTGTCATTGTAAAGCGTCGAGTTCGGGAAAACCTCCATACAGGCCTTGCCGTCCATTTCCTCGTTCACCCGCTCCGCCAGCAGCGAGGCAGCGATGCCTTTGGGGTGCTTGTCGGTGTTGGTGACGTGGGCGAATTTGATGACGATCTCGCCGTCGTCACAGGCCTGGCTGGCCAGCGCCGAGGTGGCGCTCAGGCTGGTTGCGGCGACCACAGCGGCGGCGGCAACAGTAGTAAGAAAACGCATAATAGTTCCTCCCATAGCGTTAAAGCCACGACGAAGCCGTGACATCACCTGCGATAAGAGCAAATTTTGCGCGCCGGCCAAAACAAAATGTGACTTGACGGCGCCTGAAACAGAATATTGTTTATTTTCTTATTATTAAATGGTGTTTTTAAGGTTTCACTCGAATATTTGGCGACCATTTGTGCGGATTTCCGCACACGGCATTTCGCGCCTGTCACAAAATCCGCACACTCGTGCTATTCATGCCGGAATTTCTCGGGCTGGATTTCGTGGCGTTTCATGCGGTCGTAGAGCGTCTTGCGCGGCACCTGCAATTCCTCGCAGCATTGCGTGACCTGCCCGCGATTGCGGGTCAGGCAGTCAATGATAATCTGGCGTTCGATGCGGTGCAGTTGCGCGTTCAGGCCTTTGGGCGGGGCGCCCTCGCCCTCCTCCATGCCCATGGCGACACGCTCGGCGTGGTTGCGCAGCTCGCGGATGTTGCCGGGCCACGGGCGGGCGAACAGGGCGGAAAACGCGGCCTCGTCCATTTCCAGCGGGCCGAGTCCCATGCGCGAGCGCGCCTCGCCAAGGAAGATGCGGAACAGACCGCCGACATCCTCGATCCGCTCGCGCAGAGAGGGCACATGCACCCGCGCCACGTCGAGACGGTAATACAGATCCTCGCGGAAAGTTCCGGCCCGCATCATCGCCTGCAAATCCTCGCGCGTGGCGGCGATGATGCGACAGGTGATCGGTTGCGGGCCGGAGTCGCCCTCGATCTCGCGCTCCTGCAGGATGCGCAGCAGCATGACCTGTTGCGACAGCGGCATGGCGCCGATTTCGTCGAGGAAAAGCGTGCCCTGCGCCGCGCGCGCAAACACCCCCTTGCGGGTGGCATCTCCGAACAGGGTGGCGTTGATAATATCGCCGGTCAGCATACCGCAGTTGATGGCGACGAAATCCCCCTTGCAGCGCGAGAGTTCATGCACGACGCGGGCCGAAAGCTCCTTGCCCGAACCGGTTTCGCCGGTGACCAGCAGGTCGGTGCCGGTCTGCGCCACCTTGCGCAACTGCTCGCGCAGGCGCGAGGTGGCTTCGGAACGGCCGAGGATCAGGCGCGCGGCAGCATCCTCGCGGGCCATTTTGCGGCGGAAAGCGCGGTTTTCCAGCACCATTTCACGCGCGGCGCAGGCCTTGGCCGCGACCTCGATCAGGCGTTTCGGCGGGCAGGGTTTTTCGAGGAAATTGAACGCCCCGTCGTTGATCGCCCGCACGGCCATGGGGATGTCACCCTCGCCGGTCAGCAGCACCACGGGGATATCGGGATCAATCGAGGCCGCACGTTCCAGCAGCGCGAAACCGTCCTTGCCGGGCATACGCACATCGGTGATGATCGCGCCGGTAAAATCGGGGGTGATATGGTCTGTCGCCTCGATGAAACTGGCGGCAAGCTGCACCTCGTATCCGGCCAGATCGAGGGTCTGCCCCAGCGCCTCGCGCACCGCGCGGTCGTCGTCCACCAGAAGAATTTTCGCCATCACTCCCGCCCCGCCTGTGCCGGTGTCAGTTCAACACGGAATACCGCACCGCCTTCGGCATGGTTTCCGCCCGAGATTCGCCCGCCGAAACTTTGCACGATCCCGTAGGAGATCGAAAGCCCCAGCCCCATGCCGTCGCCCTGCCCGACCGATTTGGTGGTGTAGAAGGGTTCGAATATCTGGTCCTTGTTTTTCAGCCCGGGGCCGTTGTCACGCACTTCGAGGAACACCTTGCCGCCATCCCGCGAAATATCGAGCCGGATGTGTTTTTCCGCCTGCCCCTCCATCGCATCGATGGCGTTGGTGATCAGGTTCAGCAGCACCTGTTGCAGCCGCACCCCGCCGCCCCTGACCATCACCGGAGCATTCGGGGCCTGCCAGTGCAGGGTGACGCCGGCCTCGCGCATGCGGATATTGGCCAGTTCCAGCGTATCCTCGACCACGCGGACCAGATCGACCTCGCCCATTTCCTCGCCTTCCTTGCGGGCAAAGGCACGCAGGTTGCGGATGATGCGGCCCATGCGGGCGGCAAGATTCGAAATCTGGTCGAGGTTTTTACCCGCATCTTCCGTGCGGTCCCGCTCCAGCAGAATCACCGCGTTTTCGGCATAGGACTGGATCGCCGCCAGCGGCTGGTTGAGTTCGTGCGAGATGCCCGCCGACATCTGGCCGAGCGCGGTCAGCTTGCCGGCCTGCACCAGCTCGTCCTGCGTGCGGCGCAGGGTCTCGTTGGCCGCGAGCAGCTCTGCCGTGCGCGCCGCCACCGTGGCTTCGAGACGCTCGTTCGCCTGTTCCTCCAGCTGCAGACGCACGGCCAGCGCGCGGCGACGCTGGAGCAGCACCAGAACCAGTAGTCCGAACAGGGCCAGAAACGCCGCCGCCAGTGCGGTGCGCAGGCGCGCCTCCTGCTCCACAGGCGCCAGATCGAGCAGGATATTGCCGGTCATGCCGATCACCGGCAGCGGCGTTTGCAGGTAAAGCGCGCGGGCGGGGATGTCGTCGGCCTGATCGAAAAACCGCAGCTTGCGCCCGCCCATGTCACGCTCGCTGAAGGCCGGAAACGGTTGCAGGGCGCTGGCGGCGTAGGACCGGCGCGCCTTGGGGTCCTGCAGAATAGCGAAACGGTCGCCCAGCACCCTGAGCAGCAGGGTCGAACGGTTGGCGATGAAAACCACGTTGTTCTTGTCGGTGAAAAAGATAACCTCGGGGTCACCGCGCCAGTCGGCCTCCAGCACCTCGAGATCG
>WFTU01000336.1 GCA_015485375.1 Paracoccaceae bacterium
CCACTGCAGCTTCTTGATCGGCGCGAACCGGTGCTCCTCGATCGCCTCCACCCATTCCGGCTCCAGCGGCGAGGCCTCGCCGGTCACGCCAAACGTCCCATCAGTGGTAAACCGCCCCGCCCGTCCGGCAATCTGCGCCAGCTCGTTGGGCATCAGATAGCGGTGCCGCCGCCCGTCGAATTTCGAGGTCCCCGCCAGCGCCACATGGGTAATATCCAGATTGAGCCCCATGCCGATCGCATCCGTCGCCACCAGATAATCCACGTCGCCATTCTGGTACAATTCCACCTGCGCATTGCGTGTGCGCGGGCTCAGCGCCCCCATCACCACCGCCGCCCCGCCCTTCTGGCGGCGCAACAATTCGGCAATGCCGTAAACGCTATCGACCGAAAAGGCGACAATCGCCGAGCGCGGCGGCATCCGGCTGATCTTTTTCTCGCCGGCATAGGACAGTTTCGACAGGCGCTCGCGCCGGATAAACCGCGCCTCCGGCACCAGCGCCGCAATCCGCGACCGCATAACATCCGAGCCGAGAAACAACGTCTCCGACAACCCGCGCGCGTTCAGCAACCGGTCGGTGAAAACATAACCCCGGTCCGGATCGCCGCAGAGCTGGATCTCGTCCACCGCCAGAAACTCCGCCCCCATGCCGGTCGGCATCGCCTCCACCGTGCAGACCCAGTATTGCGCCCGCTCCGGCACAATCCGCTCCTCGCCCGTCACCAGCGCCACAACGGACGGCCCGCGCAGGGCGACGATCCTGTCATAGACCTCACGCGCCAGCAGCCGCAGCGGCAACCCGATGACACCGGAGCGATAGGCCAGCATCCGTTCAATGGCATAATGGGTCTTGCCGGTGTTGGTCGGCCCCAGCACGGCGGTAATATTGGCAGGCATCTAGAGGTCCGTTCCCTCGACAGTCTTGCGCAGACGATTCACCGCCTCGTTTACCTGTTCCAGATAGGGATGGATAGCCAGCGCCGCGCGATAGGCCCGCAAGGCCCCCTGCGGATTGCCGGTTTCCTCCAGAATTGTGCCCAGCCCCGCCAGCGCCCCGAAATGCCGCGGATTGAGCGCCAGAACCCGTTCGATATCCGCCACCGCCAGCCCGTATTCATCCATCAGGAAAAACGCCGTCGCCCGGGCATTCCACCCCTCGGCAAACTCCGGCGCCAGTTCGGTCAGCGCCGTCAGATGCTCCACCGCGGTCACATACTCCCCCGCCTCCAGCGCCTTGCGCCCGCGCGCGAACAACAGATCCATCGCCGCCGAACCCGTGCGGCTCTCGGCCTGATGAATCCGCGCCTCGATCTCCTGCCAGTCCTCGGGGTCGGCCTCGCGCAATTCGTCATACAACCGGTCGAGACGGGAAACCGTATCCGCCCCCTCATCGGCGCTGGCGGACCACGCGGAGACAACCATTATCAACACTGCAACGAAAATGCGCATGGTTCCCCCTCCGGACCGCCGGTAGAAGATAGAAATAGCGGGAATCCTGCGGAAATACAAACCGCTTCGTCGCGGCAATGTCAGGTATTGCCGATTTGCAACAGGTAGATTTATTTGCATTTTTTCATCGCCTGAACGGTGGATTTTCGCTCTCCCTATGCCATTAAACCCGCATTCGTAAACATCTACAGGATTATTCGCCATGCCCCTTAAAACCTCAACCCTTTTCAAAACCGCCGTCGTGTCTCTGGCCGCCCTGGGCGCAACGCCCGCGCTGGCTGCCGACGGGTTCTCTTTCAGCGGCGCGGTTGGCGCAAACTACGACTCCCGCTACCTTTCCCACACAGGCTCCGGCATTGTTGTCGATCTCGGCTATGGATTTGCACTTGGTAGCGGAGAGGCCGGCATTGGCCTCAATCTGTGGGCCCAGAACAGCGGCACAGGCAATGCGTCCGGTTATGCGCCTTTTGTCTATTATTCGCAGGGCAACACCCGCCTTGATATCGGCTATATCGAATATGCATACGACGCGATTATGCCGGATACCAAGTATCTGTATCTGGAAATGTTCAAGAACAATTCCCTTGCCCCGGGCGCTCGCATCACAACACAACTGGGAAATACAAGACTTGGATTTGCCTACATGCAGGACCGGAGCTTCGACTTTGCCGTCAGTTCGCGGTTCACTGACTCGCTAAGCGCCTCGGCCAGTCTCGGCACGTTCACCGGAAGTCTTGCCCAGTACTATTACTCTGCATATCTTTCGGTCGGGACTTTGGCCAACAACGGGACGGGAAGCAGCCTGACCCCCGCCTTGGACAAGGTAGGATTCCAATTGGTCCTGGCCGGGGACGAAACCAGATCGTACGGCACGGATATCACCCTGTCCTATGACATCCTCGACGGGTTGAGGGTTTCGTTGACGAAAACCGTCTTTCCGGGCTTTTCCGGGCTTGATGCTCTGGATACGTCCATACGGTATGACGTTACCGACAGCCTGTCCGTTAACGCTATCTACACGAGCGACCAGACGTTGGGTGACTCTTATCAGGTTGGCGCGGTTTACAGGTTCTAGATGGTGACAAAATACGGCAATGTTTTGTCGAGTCACAAAACCCTGTCAGGCGGACCACACGGTCCGCCTGATTTTATTTGACGTCGCGGAACATGAAAATTCCGGTTGAAACCCGACAACAATGCATTACGTTAACGTAAACCAGCCAGCCAATATAACGGAGATACCCCATGAGCGCGATTCTAGACAAAGCCGTAGCCGCCCTGAACGAGCAGTTGAGCGGCAAGATCGACGGTTCCTTCAAATTCGATTTCGGCGGCGAAGGTTCCGTGCGCATCGACGAGAACGGCGCATCCATTGACGATGCCGACGCCGATTGCACCCTGACCGCCGATCCGGAGGTTTTCGAATCCCTGCTCGCCGGCGACCTGAACCCCACAGCGGCCTTCATGACCGGCAAGCTGAAAATCGACGGCGACATGGGCATGGCGATGAAACTCGCGTCGATCCTCGGCTAATGGAACCCGCACCGCTTTATACGGACCTCGAGGGCGTGCCCGACGGGGGCGAGGCGGTGTTTACCGAAGCCCGCGACGGCACCCGCATCCGTGCGGGCGTCTGGGCGGGAGGCAGCCGCACCGCCCTCGTCTTTCCGGGCCGCACCGAATACGTCGAGCGCTACGGCCATGTCATCGCCCGCCTTCTGGCGCGCGACTTCAGCGTCGTGGTTATCGACTGGCGCGGTCAGGGCCTCTCCGACCGGCACGAGGGTCGCAGGGACCGCGGCTATGTCGAATCCTTCCCCGACTTCCAGCAGGATATCGAGGCCGTTCTGGCCCTGCCGCAAGTGCAGGCGCTTAAAGGCCCGCGCACGCTATTCTCCCACTCCATGGGCGGCTGCATCGCCCTGCGCGCCCTGTCCGAAGGGCTGGAGGTAGAGCGCGCGATATTCTCCGCCCCCATGTGGGGCCTGCCGCACGCGCAAAAATACTCGGCGATCCTCGCCATGGTTGACACGCTTGGCAAACCACTGGGCATCGACACCTCGCTGGTGCCTGGCGCAACCAACGAATTCTACGTCCTCTCCGCCCCGTTCAACGGCAACGTCCTGACCGGCAATCCGGAACAGTACGCCCGCATGGGTGACCAGCTCCGCGCCCACCCTGAACTCGGCCTCGGCGGCCCGACCATCCACTGGGCCCGCGAGGCGGCACAGGAAATGGAACTCATGCGCAGCGTCGCCCTGCCCGACATCCCGATGCAGGTATTCATGGGCTCGAAAGAGGCGGTTATCGACACCGAAGCGGTCAAATCCCGCATCCCGACCCTGCCCGACGCCCGCCTCGATATCCTCGGGAACGGCCGGCACGAACTCTGGATGGAAACACCCGGGATACAGGATCAGGTCTGGCAGATCACCGACACCTTCCTCGCAACAAAAAACCCCGCCTGAAAAGACGGGGTTTCAATGCTTTGCGGGCCGGGTTTACGCCCAGAACGGCTTCGCGGCCTCGGCTGCGGCCTGCTCGTACGAGATCCCCATATCTTCCAGCGCCCGCGCATCCAGCGCGGCCAGAGCGCGCCGCTGGCGTGCCAGTTCGGCCAGATCCAGAACACGGTTCAGGACGGCAGTGAAAGAAAACCCGCGCGGTGCGGTGTTCGGTGCGGAAATTGCTACGGTGTGCATAATGCCCTCCATTACGGTTGATGATCTGTTTATCTGTTCCCATCAGGAATGTTGATTTATATGCCAGAGTATGATTAATAATAAAAACGAATGTTTTTGAATTGACACATCACGGATATTGATATGCGCCGAAACCTCGACATGACAGCCCTGCGCGCCTTCGTCACCGTCGCCGAAACCGGAGGCGTCACCCGCGCCGCCGGCCAGCTCCACCTGACGCAATCCGCCGTCTCCATGCAGCTTAAACGGCTGGAGGAATCCCTCGGCCAACCCCTGCTGGAACGCGCCGGTCGCGGCGTCGCCCTCACTGCGCAGGGTGAACAGATGCTCGGCTACGGCCGCCGTATCCTCGCCCTGAATGACGAGGTCTGGTCCCGCATGACCGATCAGGCCTTCGAGGGCGAACTCACCTTCGGCGTCCCCGACGACGTGATCTATCCCCACATCCCGAACGTGCTGAAACGCTTCGCCATCGCCTATCCGCGCGTCAAGGTCCACCTGATCTCCTCGCTCACCGCGCGCCTGAAACGGCAACTGGCCCGCGGTCAGGTCGATCTGATCATGACCACCGAGACCGGTATGGATCAGGGCGGCGAAACCCTGCACATCGCCAAATCCGTCTGGGTCGGGGCCAGAGAGGGCACCACATGGCGCACCCGCCCGCTGCGCCTTGCCTTCAACTACGACTGCATGATCCGCTCCAAGGCCCAGCGCGCCCTCGACCTTGCGGGAATCCCGTGGGAAATGGCCGTAGAGTCCGACTCCACCCGCACCGTCGAGGCCTCGGTCTCCGCCGATCTCGCCGTGCATGCCGCACTGGAAAACACCGCCGACAACCACCTTGTCGAGATCCCGCACAACGGTGCCCTGCCCGAGCTGCCCGATTTCAGGGTAAACCTCTATATCGCCGACGGCCCGCAAGCCGATCTGGCGGAAAAACTTGCGAAAATGGTGCGCGAGGCCTACATCGAATAGCGTCTGTTCCACCATCAGGGGAAACCGGCCATGGACAAAAACGCACCGCCCAGCCGCCTCGCCCGCTTCTTCCGTTCGGGCACCATGCGCGCCGTCATCGGCTTCGCTATATTCATGGCCATCTACAGCGCCATCCAGCTCGGCCACCTGCTCTGGAAATACGGCAGCGATTTTGCCGCAAACGCTCCGGAAGGGGAAATATTCGACCTGCTGCCCGCCGTTATCGCCGCGCTCCTGCTACCGCCGCTCTATGTTCTGCTCTACCGCCGGCTGGAAAAACGCCCGGTCCACGAGTTCGCCCTGAACACCATGCTGCCCCATCTGGCCCTCGGCCTGCTGATCGGCCTGACCCTGCAAACCCTGAGTATCCTGACCGTCGCCCTCCTCGGCACGGCCACCCTCACAGCCGTCAATCCGCTTTCCTTCATGCGCCCCGCCCTCGCCATGGCCCTCGGCGCGGCGGTGTTCGAGGAAATCGTCTTTCGCGGCATCGTTTTCCGCATATTGCAGGAAAAAACCGGCAGCTACGCCGCCCTGCTGATATCCGGCCTGCTGTTCGGCGCCATGCACCTCGGCAATCCCAACGCCACCCTCTCCAGCGCCCTGATGATCGCGATCGAGGCCGGCATCCTCCTTGGCGCGGCCTATATCTATTCCGGCACGCTCTGGCTGCCGATCGGCCTGCATTTCGGCTGGAACTTTACCCAGTCCGGCATTTTCAGCGCCAACACCTCCGGCATGGAGCTTCCGCCCGGCCTGCTGCAGATATCCCTCGAAGGCCCCGACTGGCTGACCGGCGGCGCTTTCGGTCCCGAGGCCGCGATCCAGACCGTCCTGTTCTGTCTGGTCGCCGCCGCCCTGATGCTGGCAGCCGCCCGCCGCAAGGGGGCAATCGTGCTGTTTCGGGGCAAACGTCCCGCATAGACATATCCGTTTTTGACAGAGCGGCCAATTCCGCGCAAACTACCCCTATTGAAACAACAAGGAATTGCCCGTGCCCCGTATTCTGTCTGCCGCCCTTTTCGCCCTCGCCCTTTCCGCCACACCGCTGGCCGCACAGGATTTCGACACCGGAATGCGCGCACTCGAAGCCGGTGACTTCGAAACCGCCATGCGCGAATGGCTGCCGCTGGCCGAGGATGGCGATGCCCGCGCCCAGTACAACGTCGGCGTCATGTATGCCAACGGCGAGGGCCGCCCCGTCGATCAGGCAGAGGCCGTGCGCTGGTATCGCCTCGCCGCCGCACAGGATTACATGTTTGCCCAGTACAACCTCGGCGTTGCCTACGAACGCGGCCGCGGCGTGCCGGCCGATCCGGTCCGCGCGGTCGAATGGTATCGCCGCGCCGCCGCGCAGGGTCACCCGAAATCCCTCTACAACCTCGGCGTCATGTACGAACAGGGCGTCGGCGTGGCCGAGGACGACCTCGCCGCCTTCGACCTGTTCCGCAAATCCGCCCGCCTCGGCTACGCCCGCGCGCAATTCAACGTCGGCTATATGTATGACACCGGCCTCGCGGTCGACGAAGACGATTCAAAGGCCCGCTTCTGGTACCGCAAGGCCGCCCTGCAGGGCCACCCCGACGCCCAGTATAACCTCGCTGTCCTTTATGACGGCGGCTATGGCGGCCCCGAAGACAACCCCGAGGCCGTGCGCTGGTATACCGAAGCCGCCATACAGGGCGACGCCGACGCGCAATACTACCTCGGCCAGATGTACGACTTCGGCGAGCCGGACGTGCCGATCGACGACGCGCAGGCCGTCCTCTGGTATCGCATGGCTGCCGAACAGAACCACATAGAGGCCATGGGCTCCCTTGGCTGGATGTATGACAACGGCGAAGGCGTCCCCGAAGACAACGCCCGCGCCGCCGAATGGTATCTGAAAGCCGCCCGCGCAGGCGACATGTATTCCCAGAACAACCTCGGCGTCCTGTACGAAAACGGCGAGGGCGTGCCGCTGGACGAGGTCGAAGCCGTCAAATGGTACCGCATGGCTGCCGAGCAGGAAGACCCCATCGCCCAGTACAACCTCGGCATCATGTATGCCGAGGGCCGCGGCATTGCGCAGGACTACGAAATGGCGTTCGAGATGTTCCGCCAGTCCGCCGCGCAGGGCGACGCTGATGGCCAATACGAACTCGCCGTCCTCTACGAGGACGGCAACGGTGTCCCGCAGGACCTGCAACTGGCCTATCTCTGGTATAGTCTGGCTGACCGTGGCGGCGTGGACCTGGCCGCCGCCGGTCTGCAACGGCTCGAAGCGATCCTGACCCCGCAACAACTGGCCGAGGCCCGCGGCAAGACCCGCCGCTGCGAAAAACGCAACTACACCAACTGCCGGTAAGCGCTAGCTCACCTGCACCACCACCTTGCCGGTCGATTTGCGTTCCGCCAGCAGCGCCAGCGCCTCGTTGGCCTGCTCCAGCGGCAGCACATGGGACACATGCGGCTTCAGCCGCCCCTCGCCATACCACTCGAACAGTTGCGCGAAACTGTCGGTCAACACCTGCGGCTTGAACTTAGCATAGCCACCCCAGTAATAACCAATGACAGTGATATTCTTCACCAGCAGGATATTCGCCGGTATCTGCGGAATTTCGCCCGAGGCAAACCCCAGCGGCAACATCCGTGCCTCGGGGTTGCAAGCCCTGAGCGCGGCCCTGAACTGTTCGCCGCCCACCGGATC
>WFTU01000337.1 GCA_015485375.1 Paracoccaceae bacterium
GAACTGCTGAAGGCCGAGATGGCCAGCTACCACGCGCCCGGCACCTGCACCTTCTACGGCACCGCCAACACCAACCAGATGCTGATGGAATTCATGGGTCTGCACCTGCCCGGCGCCAGCTTCGTCAACCCCTACACGCCCTTGCGCGACGCCCTGACAGGCGCGGGCGCCGAACGGGCGCTGGAAATCACCGCGCTTGGCAACGAATACACCCCCGTCGCGGATATCCTCGACGAGCGAGCCTTCGTGAATGCCATTGTCGGACTAATGGCCACGGGCGGCTCCACCAACCTGCTGATCCACCTGCTCGCCATGGCCCGCGCCGCCGGAATCACGCTCGACTGGCAGGATTTTTCCGACATTTCCGCCGTTACGCCCCTGATCGCGCGCGTCTATCCCAACGGTCTGGCCGATATAAACCATTTCCACGCCGCCGGCGGCACCGGCTACCTGATCGGCGAGTTGCTTGGCGCGGGGCTGTTGCACGACGACACCCGCACCGTGATCGGCACCGGTCTGCAAGCCTACACAAAGGAACCGAAAATTCTTGACGGATCGTTAACGTGGACGGCGGGCAGCGCCACCTCGCTCAATGACAAAATCCTCAAAACCGTCACCGACCCGTTCCAGCCCCACGGCGGCCTCGCCCGCCTGTCCGGCAACCTCGGCACCGGCGTGATGAAGATCTCGGCCGTTGCACCGGAACACCGAAGCATCACCGCCCCCGCCCGCATTTTCCACGATCAGGAGGCCGTCAAACAGGCCTTCCGCAACAAGGAGCTGACCGGCGATATGGTCATCGTCGTCCGTTTTCAGGGCCCGCGCGCCAACGGCATGCCGGAACTGCACTCGCTCACCCCGATCCTGACGATCCTGCAGGAACGCGGCCAGAAAATCGCGCTGGTGACCGACGGCCGCATGTCCGGCGCCTCCGGCAAAGTCCCCTCCGCCATCCACGTCTCGCCCGAGGCGCTGGCCGGCGGCCCGCTCGCGCGCCTGCAAGACGGGGACATCATCACCGTCGACGCGGTTAACGGCACCTTAAGCGTTTCGCCCGAAACTGCGCTGCAACGCCCGCCCGTCACCCCCGATCTCTCGGCCAATAACCACGGCACAGGGCGCGAGTTATTCAAGATGTTCCGCGATTGTGTCGGACCCTCCGAAGAAGGCGCCTGCTCATGGTAATCGACAGCATCGAAAAACTCGAAGCCCTCTACGGCACACCCAAAGCCACCGCGCTGGTCAAGGTCGCCGACCATATCACCGGCCACTACCGCCAGTGGATCGAGGCCGCCCCCTTCTGCGCCCTCGCCACCGTTGGCCCAGAGGGGCTGGATGCCACCCCGCGCGGGGACGAGGGGCAGGTCTGTTTTGTGCTGGACAAAAACACCCTCGCCCTGCCCGACCGCATCGGCAACAACCGCATCGACTCCTTGCGCAACATCGTGCGCGATCCGCGTGTCTCGCTGATGTTCCTGATCCCCGGTTCCGGCACGGTGATCCGCGTCAACGGCAGCGGCAAAATCTCCGCCGATCCCGCCCTTCTGGAGCGCTTCACCAAATCCGGCAAAGCCCCGCGCTCCGTCCTTCTGGTCGACGTCGCGGAGGTCTATTTCCAGTGCTCGCGCGCCGTATTGCGCTCCGGCTTGTGGGAGGGGCGCGAAACACCGGACTTGCCCAGCGTCGGAGAAATGTTAAAAACCCTCAGCGGTGGCGTCGAAGGCGGTGCCGAATATGATAAATCCTGGCCGGAACGGGCCAGAAAAAACCTTTGGTAAAGAGTATTATGACCCCGCAAGACGCCAGCCGGACCTTACGCGAGATATGCGCGCGCGCCCCCGTCATCCCCGTTCTGGTGGTGCAGGACGCCACCAAGGCCCGCCCTCTGGCCGAGGCGTTGATCGCCGGTGGCCTGCCCGCCCTCGAAGTCACCCTGCGCACCCCCGCCGCCCTCGACACCATCCGCGCCATGGCCGATGTCTCCGGCGGCATCGTCGGGGCCGGCACCCTGATTACTCCCGAAGACGTGCGCACCGCCAAGGCCGCAGGCGCGCAGTTCGGCGTCTCCCCCGGCGCCACGGATGGGCTGCTTGCTGCCTGCGAGGACGAGGGTCTCCCCCTCCTTGCCGGTTCCGCCACAGCCACCGAAGCCATGCGCCTGTTTGAACGTGGCTACGACATCCAGAAATTCTTCCCCGCCGAAGCCGCAGGCGGCGCCCCCGCGCTCAAGGCCATCGGCGCCCCGCTGCCGCAAATCGCCTTCTGTCCTACCGGCGGCGTTTCCCCCGCCAACGCGGGCAGCTACCTGACCCTGCCCAATGTCCCCTGCGTCGGCGGCAGCTGGGTCGCGCCCTCCGCCCTCGTCACCCGAAGCGCTTGGGACGAAATCGAGGCCCTTGCCCGCGAAGCCTCCGCGCTGGAGGGTGCCACATGAGCGATATCTGGACAGCCCTCGAACAGAACCGCACCGCCGGAGAATCCCGCCGCATCTTCGACATGATGTCGCCTGAACGGGTGGAAAGATTCTCGGCCTGTCTTGACGATATGTTCCTCGACATCTCCAAAACCTCGATCGACGATGAAGCGCTGGATCTGCTGCTGCAACTGGTGCGGGAACGCGATGTCGAAGGCTGGCGCGATGCCATGTTCCGTGGCGAGAAAATCAACACCACCGAAGACCGCGCCGTCCTGCACACGGCGCTGCGCAACCTTTCCGGCGATCCGGTCCATGTTGACGGTCAGGACGTAATGCCCGAAGTCCTCGACACCCTCGCGCACATGGAGGATTTTTCCAACGGCATCCGTAGCGGCACAATCGCGGCCTCCGACGGGCAACCCTTCACCGATGTGGTCAATATCGGCATCGGAGGGTCCGACCTCGGGCCGGTGATGACCACACTGGCGCTGGCCCCCTATCACGACGGGCCGCGCACGCACTACGTCTCCAACATCGACGGGGCCGACATCCATGACAATCTGGCGCCACTCGACCCGCAGCGCACGCTGGTCATCATCGCCTCGAAATCCTTCACCACCATCGAGACGATGATCAACGCCGGCGTAGCCGTGGACTGGCTGAAAGCGGCGCTTGGCGACAACTTCGGCGCACACCTTGTTGCCGTGTCCTCGGCCATCGACAAAACCGCCGCCTTCGGTGTGCCGAAGGACCGTGTGTTCGGCTTTGCCGACTGGGTCGGCGGGCGTTACTCGATCTGGGGTCCGGTCGGCCTGCCGCTGATGCTGGCAGTCGGGCCGGAGAACTTCCGCGAATTCCTGCTGGGCGGGCAGGACATGGACCGGCACTTCCGCGAAACCCCGCCGGAACGCAACATGCCCGTGCTGCTGGCCCTGACCGGCATCTGGCACATCAATATCTGCAACTACTGCACCCGTGCCATCCAGCCCTATGACCAGCATCTGCGCCGCCTGCCTTCCTATCTGCAGCAGCTGGATATGGAGAGTAACGGCAAGGGGGTGGACCGCGATGGCAACTCGCTGACACGCGCCTCCGGTCCTGTTGTCTGGGGACAGGTCGGCAGCAACGGGCAGCACGCATTCTTCCAACTGCTGCATCAGGGCAGCCAGATCGTCCCCTGCGAATTCCTGATCGCCGCCGAGGGGCACGAGCCGGAGCTACAGGAGCAACACGCCCTGCTGGTTGCCAACTGCATCGCCCAGAGCAAGGCCCTGATGCGGGGCCGCCCCGCCGACGAGACCCCGGATCCGCAGCGCGCCTTTCCCGGCAACCGGCCCTCGGTCACCCTAGCCTACCGCAAACTGACCCCGCGCACGCTGGGCCGGATCGTTGCGCTTTACGAGCATCGGGTGTTTGTCGAGGGCATCATCTGGAACATCAACAGTTTCGACCAGTTCGGGGTGGAGCTGGGCAAGATACTGGCGATGGAGATGCTCCCTCTGGTGCAGGGCAAGGAGCGCACCGACAAGAAGGACGCCTCCACCGTGGCGTTGCTGAAGGCGCTGAAACCCTAGCGGTTTTCCTCCAGCCACGCCTGCAAAGCATCGACCTGCGCCGCCTCCATCCGCAACCCGCATTTGGTGCGGCGCCAGACAATATCCACAGCGTCATAGGCAAACTCTTTTTCCAGCAGCCAGCGCACCTCGGCCTCGAACAACCCGCCGCCGAAATCCTGCCCCAGATCGGCAAATGCCCTGGCCTCGCCGTAGACATCGAACACCTCGGTGCCATAGGTCCGCAGCAACCGCAGCACCGCACCCGCGGATAAAAACGGATAGGCCGCCGCAATCCGCGACTGCAATTCCGCCACTCCGTCCACCGGAAAATCGCCGCCCGCCAGCGGCACGCCCGCGGTCCAGTTTTCTTCTTTGCCCAAATACTCTTCGAGTCTGGCCAAAGCCGCCTCCGCCAACCTGCGATAGGTGGTGATCTTGCCGCCAAAAATATTCAATAACGGCGCGGGCCCTTTGGTGTCCAGCGACAACACATAATCCCGCGTCGCCTCGGTCGCCGAACTGGCTCCGTCGTCATAAAGCGGCCGCACGCCGGAGTAGGTCCAGACGATATCCGCCCGCGTCACCGGTTTTTTCGTATATTCCGAGACGAAGGCGCACAGGTAATCGGCCTCCTCGTCGGTGCAGACGGCCTCTGCCGGATCGCCCTCGTGCGCCGCCTCGGTGGTGCCGATCAGCGAGAATTCCTGCTCGAACGGGATAACAAACCCGATGCGCCCGTCGTTATTCTGGAAGAAGCAGGCACGCGGGTCGTCGAGGAGTTTCGGCACCACGATATGACTGCCGCGCACCAGCCGCACGCCCTCGGTGGACGGCGAATGGATGGTATCCTGCACCACCTTGCCCACCCACGGACCGGCGGCGTTCACCAGCACACGGGCCTTGGTCACCGCACGGGCGCCAGAAATCATATCCTTCGTCTCCACCTCCCACAAATCCCCGACACGCCGCGCCGCCACAACCTTGGTGCGCGGATTTATCGAGGCCCCCCGTTCCGCCGCATCGCGCGCGTTCAACACCACCAGCCGCGCGTCCTGCACCCAGCAATCGGAATACTCGAACGCCTTGGTGAACCCGTCCTTCAGCGCCTTGCCGACCGGATCCTTGCGCAGGTCCAGCGTGCGGGTGCCGGGCAGGATCTTGCGCCCGCCGAGGTGGTCATAGATGAACAGCCCCAGCCGGATCAGCCACGCGGGGCGCAGGCCCCTGGTATAGGGCAGCACAAACCGCATCGGCCATGAAATATGCGGCATGGCGCGCAGCAGGGTCTCGCGCTCGTGCAACGCCTCGCGCACCAGTCGGAATTCGTAATATTCCAGATACCGCAGCCCGCCATGGAACATCTTGGTCGAGGCCGAGGATGTCGCCTGCGCCAGATCGCCCATCTCGGCCAGAAACACCGAATACCCCCGCCCTGCCGCATCGCGGGCGATGCCGCAGCCGTTCACGCCGCCGCCAATAATGAAAAGATCGTAAATCTCGCTATCGTCGGAGTTTTCCAAAAAATAGGCCTTTGTTGCAGAATGGTCGCGGAAGGTTAGCGCCGGACGCCCCCGAGTTGAAGCCCCATTCCGGCGATATTACGTATAGTGAAGGGCCCGCTATCGGCGCAGGCGGAAAGTTCCGCGCCCCGTTTGCAAAGGAGACGGAAAATGGACGCACTGGAAAGAAAAATCTCGGAGACCCTTTTGGCAGAGGAAAGGGCACTGCTGGACCAGTTCCCCGAGGAAGGTCCGGTTGCGCAGGCTCTCGGCCTGTTTCACGGCAAATCCGGCTGGGTAGCAGGCGTGGCAGTGGCCCTCAGCCTTGGCGTCATCATCATCGGCATCTACGCCATCGTGCAAATTCTGGCCGTGGATGATCCGGTATCGGCGGTGCGCTGGGGCGTCGTGCTGGTTCTGGCCTTCGTCGCCCAGATGATGATCAAGCAATGGAGCTGGCTACGCATGGAAAGCGAACGCCTGTCGCGCGAAATCAAACGGCCGGAACTGCTGGTGGCGATGCGGCGCTAGTGACCGCCCATACGGCCGACTTTGACATCGTAATCCACGGCAACGCGGTAGTCCGGATCGTCGTCCATATCGACCATCAACTGCCCCGCATTTGACAACAGGCGGTGACAGTCGCGCGTCAGGTGACGCAGTTGCAGGCGCTTGCCGGCAGCCTCGTATTTCTCGGCCACCGCCTCGATCGCCTGCAGGCCGGAGTGGTCGACAATGCGCGAATCCATGAAATCGAGAATAACCAGATCGGGGTCGTTCTTCGGGTCGAACAGCTCGACAAACTTGGTGGCAGAACCAAAAAACAGCGGCCCTTCGATTTCGTAAACCAGCGCGCCCTCTTCGCTGGATGACGGGCGCGGCAGGGCCTGAATACGCGCCGCCGCATTCCATGCATAAACCAGCGCCGAAACGATAACCCCGACCACAACGGCAATCGCCAGATCCTCGGCCACGGTCACGGCTGTCACCAGCAGGATAACCAGCGCGTCGGACTTCGGGACGCGGCGCAGGATACCGATGCTCTGCCACGCAAAGGTGCCGATCACCACCATGAACATCACACCGACCAGCGCCGCAAGCGGGATCAGCTCGATAATGCCGCTGGCATAAAGGATAAAGGCCAGCAGGAACAGCGCCGCCGCAATGCCCGAAAGCCGCGTGCGCCCGCCGGATTTCACGTTGATCATCGACTGCCCGATCATCGCACAACCGCCCATGCCGCCAAAGAAACCGGTGACCACATTGGCCGCCCCCTGCGCCAGACACTCCTGCGAGGCCCCGCCGCGTTTGCCGGTCATGGTGCCGACCAGATTGAGCGTCAAAAGGCTCTCGATCAGGCCGATGGCGGCGAGGATCAGGGCGTAGGGAAAGATGATTTTCAGGGTTTCCAGCGTCATCGGCACTTGCGGGATAGCAAATTTCGGCAGCCCCCCCTCGAGTGATGCAAGGTCACCGACGCGCGGCACCGGCAAATCGAACCCGATGACCAGACCGGCAACAATACCGATGGCAGCCAGCGGTGCCGGAATGAATTTCGTCACTTTCGGCGTCAGATAGATCAGCGCCATGGTCGCCCCGACCAGCGCCAGCATCAGCCAGAGCGTAGCGCCGGTCATCCAGACCTTGTCACCATTGGCCTCGACGATCTTGAACTGCTCCATCTGGGCCAGAAAAATCACAATGGCCAGCCCGTTCACAAAGCCCAGCATCACCGGATGCGGCACCATGCGGATAAACTTGCCAAGCCGGAAAATACCGGCAAGCAGCTGCAAAATGCCCATCAGAACCACAGTCGCGAACAGATACTGGATGCCGTGATCCGCCACCAGCGCCACCATCACCACCGCCAGCGCACCCGTCGCACCGGAAATCATGCCCGGCCGCCCGCCGAACAGCGCCGTGATCAGCCCGACCATGAAAGCCGCATACAGCCCGACCAGCGGCGGCACACCGGCAACAAAGGCAAACGCCACAGCCTCGGGCACCAGCGCCAGCGCGACGGTCAGACCCGAGAGGATCTCGATCCGCGTCTGGCTCAACGTCAACCCGTTGAACGGGCTGTTGGCGTCGGAGGGCCGGATACGTTTGGCAAAATCGGCAAGGGTCGTCGGGCGTGTCACAGGTCGGTTCCGCTTCTGGTTCGGGTTGGAACGCAGCCCATACAGGAGGCAGGCGCGGATTGGAAGGGTCAGAGGGGGTTGAAGGTCTTGCCCAACCGATCCTTGCTGGCGCATAGTATCGCGATCGCAACGCTGGACGCAAAGACCGAAACCTTGCCAACACCCGATACAGTGCTGTTTACGGCAATGAAAAACGAAGGGCCGTTTCTGCTCGAGTGGGTTGCCCACCACCTCGCGGCCGGATTCGAAAAAATCGTCGTTGTCTCCAACGATTGCTCGGACGGGTCGGATATTCTGCTGGATGCGCTGGACAGGGCCGGATATCTCGACCATCTGCCGCAAACGGTTTCGCCGGATATGGCGCCGCAACTCTCCGCGGCACGCTTGTTTGAAGCGAAATTTGCGCTGGCGGGGAAGTGGGTGCTCTGGCTGGACGGGGACGAGTTTCTGAATATCCACGCGGGCGACGGGTCGGTTCAGGCTTTGATCGACAGCCTTGGCGACGCGAGCGGGATGGCTATCAACTGGAGAATATTCGGCACGGGTGGCCAAAACATCTGGTCCGGCCTGCCGATAGCACAGCAGCAAACCGCTTGTGCCGAGCGAACCTATATGCCCCATCAGGCCGCGAAAACCCTGTTTCAATACGGGAAACATTTCACCGCCATGGACGTTCATGCCCCGCATGCCACCCCGGGAATGGAGGAATCGTTTCACATTCTGGACAGCGGCGGCAACAAGGTCCCGCAGCGCAAATTCTTCTATGCGCGGGACGGCGCGCCACAATACCGGGCACGGATGCGGAATGTCCGCGAAATTCACAAGATAGCGCAAATAAACCATTATGCGCTGCGCTCGCGCGAATCCTTTGCTCTCAAATCCCTACGCGGGGACGGAACCATGACCGCTGCGGAAAATGCCAGACGCGGGCAGGACGGGAGCGGAATGAAGTTTCGTCACGGAAAAAAATTCTGGCGGAAATACGACATGGACGAATGTCTGGACACCAGTATCCTGAAATATAGCGACGCAACGAACCGGATTCTTGCCACCATGTGCGACAGGCCGGAAATCCGGAACGCCTACGAAGCATGCTGTGACATACTGGTGCAAAATCGTAAATCGCTTGAAGCCTCCCTCGGTCTCCATCTGGAAACCGCCAAACGGTGGGAGTTCTTGTCGGCGCTGGAACAGCAATTCTAAGGACAGCTCGATCCTGCTCCGCGCATATTATCGTTTTTCTTTGTTCGCTAAAGTGTTAATTGGATATCATGAGTGACGATGCGCCCGAAAATAACCTTGCTATCCCTGCCTGGTTTCAGGAAATCATGCCCGGCGGGACCCGTCGCGGTTTTCTGAAAAAATCGGAATTGCACTCGATGGTTTTCATCGAACGGGAAAACCCTGTTCTCATGATCACCTTCGACAACCTTTCCAATGTGTCCGATCGCGACCCGATGCGGGAGCCCTGGGCCTACCGGTTTTGTGCCTCGCACGATATCAGCCACCTCGGGGTAATGGCGAACGCGGGCAACTGGTTTCGCGATATCTGGATTATTCGCCAGATGGAGGAATTGTCCGAAAGCGGTTTCTTCGAGGGCTACGACCGCGTTGTTCTGGCCGGGACTTCCATGGGCGCCTTTGCCGCCCTGACCTTTGCCCGTCTGGTTCCGGACGCACATGTGATCGCGCTCAATCCGCAGACTTCGCTGGACATAGAGCTGGTGCCCTGGGAAAAAAGGTTCTGGGGCGGGCGCCGTCAGGACTGGTCCCTGCCCTATAGTGACGCGGCAGAGGGCGCGCGTCACGCGGCCAGGGTGAACCTGTTT
Source organism: Paracoccaceae bacterium (assembly GCA_015485375.1). Classification (GTDB taxonomy): domain Bacteria; phylum Pseudomonadota; class Alphaproteobacteria; order Rhodobacterales; family Rhodobacteraceae; genus NORP23. The sequence goes on from WFTU01000337.1 coordinate 9,442, forward strand.
TACGATCCCTATTTCGAGCCGGATGCAAAGCAGGTCGCGCGCCTGGATCCGGCCAATGTCACCACCTTCAAGTGCTGGTATTCCAGCCACAAATCGGCGGTATTCCTCAAAAAGATAGACGCGCTGAAACCGGTTATGGCTGCAGCGACCTTTGGCGAACTGGATCAGGCGGATTTTTATGCACTGTATCGCGGGCGCAAAAAATTGCGCTGGTATTCGGGCGCACTCGCCGGATATTTCGAAAGCACGAAACGACCACATATCGCAAACATTGTTCAACGAAGTTTTCGCAAGGCGAAACGGGAACTCCAGTCTACAACAGAACCAGCACAGGAATAACATGGGAATCGACCTTCATCTTGGCCGGGCCATCCTCGGCTTGCGCCCGGAAATTACGGCCTCCGCCCCGAAAAGCCTGATGCTCGGGCGGCAGACACTGCGTATCCACAAAAAACGCAAGCGGAACAAGTTCAACCGCGCGGTCGCCAAAGCGGGTTATAAATTTCTTGTAGAAGACGTTGCCGGAGAGGACCTCTACGCCGAGCGGTTTTTCGAAGAAATCGGTCTGCCGGACATCGATTCAATGGACAATTCGGATTACGAAAACTGCACCATCGTGCATGACCTGAACAAACCTGTCCCGAAAAAGCTGCACAACAAGTATGATTTCATCCTCGACGGGGGCACTATCGAACATGTATTCGACGTGCCCACCGCCTTTGAAAATGTCCACCGCATGTTGAAAAAAGGTGGGGTATTTCTGTCCTACAATGGTGGCAATGGCTGGTTCGGCCACGGGTTCTACCAGTTCAGTCCGGAAATTGCATGGCGCCACTGGGGCGACTACCGCGGCTATGAAGTTCTTCGCTGCGATGCCGTATCGACCTATGTGGATGCGTGGCCAGTCCCGATCCCCGATCCGAAACTGAAAGGACGTCGCGCGCAAATCATTATACCGGGCCGGTATTTTCTGGGGTTTGCCGTGCGCAAAACCGGAAAACGCGCAAGTGGAAAAATCCAGCAGAGCGATTACGTCCGGCGATGGGACACTACCGGCGCCGAGACAGGATAGACACTCAGGTCCGGCGGCTGGCTCCCAGTCCTTCCATGAGTTTGCGGAACTGGCGGGGGCGGCGCTCCAGAGCCAGACGGACCGTTTTCCTGAGCAGTCGCGTTTCCTTCAGCCTGCGCCCGACGGCATGGCCGACATCCGGCAAAAGGTAGTGGTGTATTCCTTTCCCGCGCGGGAAGCGCTCGAAATGGGGGCGCTCCTTTTCGGCTTCGCCATGCAGGATGTAATATTCGGTGTCCGGCGAAATGGCTCTCCCCAACGGGGGCATGGAAAACGTTTCGATCCGGTCCCGCCAGTTCCGCCAGCGGGTTTCCTCGGGAACATCGGCGGGATTGGCGGAGTACTGCGCGGAGATTGCCAGACACGAAGACGCGCCCAGCGCCCCCGCGAACTGGATCGCGCCGTATCCACCCATGCTGTTTCCGAAGGTCGCGACACGGGTAATGGTGTGCTCGACCTTGTAACTCTGCACAAAGCCGGTGATCTGTTCGACGACACCCGCGTTGTTGAACCAGCTTCGCGCGGTGTCCGAGACAAACAGAACGTGGTTTTCACCACCTTGCGATCCCTGACGCACAAACTCTTCGTCCTGCTCCTTCCGGTCGGGTTTGCCTATACCGGTGAAGGACACCACCAGCGTGTCGCCCCGTCCGGGAATACCCGTAATCCTGACGCCGCTTCCGCTGTAATATGGGCGAATGTCCAAAGTCATCCATCTGCGTCCCGCGCGGTGATTTTTGCAAAAAGTTCCACATAGTCCGGTCGGGCAAGCAACTCCGCAATTTTCTCCCGATGCCAGATGCAAGCCCGTTCATGCAAATCGGCCAAAACCGGATCGGCCAGCAACGCGTCACGGGCTTCGCGCAGCGCGGGTATTTTCAACTGGATCGAGGTATCGACCGAGCGGTTCTGGTTCATGTTCTCCCAATACTGCAACCCCTGGTCCTGCGCGACATGGTTTGTCCGCCCGCGATCCCGCTTGACCAGAAACGATTCCGCCGAGCGGAGCGAATAATGGTTCAGCCGCGCCAGTTCGTCACCGAATCCATTCCCGCCACCGGCCCGCCAGCCCTTGTCCAGAAAGCGGGACGGCATGGGGTTGCCGGAACCATCAACCCAGCGAATAGCCTCCCGCCGCCCCTCGGCCGGATGCAGCGGGCGATGGACGCCAATGGTTTTGAACAGATTGTCGTTCCGGTAGAGGGTTTTCAGCCCCGTAGCCTGCGTAGGCCGCACCTGAAACCGCTTGGCACATTGCGTGAAGGTCTCGGTGATAAGCGAGTCAGTATAGGCTTCCACACCGCCATTCCCGAACAAACGCCAGACGAAGGAAATAACGTTGGCATCCGGGCAAGCATCAAACAGGTCCTGCAAACGCCCGTCACCAACATGGATATTGATAAATTCATCGGCGTCGAGCGTAATCAGCCAATCGGACGCCTTAATCACCGGATGCCCCGCGGCCCGCCGGAAAGCGGTTTTCTGCGGGCCTTTATCCGCGAAGTCGGTGTTGCGAACGTGGGTAACTATCCCGAGTTCCTGCAACCGGTCCATCATCAGGTCGGTGCCGTCATCGCAATCGTTGGTGTAAACCAGAAAATCCGTAAAGCCGATCATACGATTGTAGGCGATCCATTCCAGCAGGAACGGGCCTTCGTTTTTCATCGTAGTCAGGATAGTAATGCGGTCCAAATCTGTATCCTTGGTCAGGGCGAAATTACGGTGAATCGCGGGTTGTTGACGATCTTGCTCCAATGTTCTTCGTAGGCGTCGGACAGTTTCGTATATTCTTCAGAAGTCCACGGATTATATCCGGGATTCTCATCGTTCTTGGGGAAGGCCTGCTCGAATTCCTGCCGTTTTGCGAGCGCTTCTTCCGGCGATCCGGTTTTGTAGGCCTGCACGAACATCTCGATGGCCTTTTGCGACGGCGACGGACGGACATTGCGGGAGTTCGGCACCTTGAAACGCTCGACATCCGCGGTGGGGCCTATCATCTGTTGCAAAACCTTGCCCGACAGGCTGGAAAAATCCTCGTAGCGCCATATCCGGATCTCGGAATTCGGAAAGGCGCTGGCCACCGACGTCATGGTCAGATGCCAGCTCGGCATCCGGTCCAGCAACCGGGTTTTCATGTCTTCTTCGGTCACAAAACGATGCGTTGTAGCCGAACGGAGGTATTCGCCATAAGCCGCCGCGAAAAAGTCACCGTAGTTCCTGACCGACAGGTAAACCTCGTCCACATCGAACGGTAACGCATTGGAAAACCCGCCCATGAAAGCCCGCCGGAAATGATAGAGCATGCCGCGTTGCACACAATGCCCGCAGTGACCGGCCATATTCTCGTCGGAAATAATAAGTGTTTCGGGGTTCTGATCCAGAACCGGCCGGAAAAACTCTTCCGTCATCGCCTGCAGTTCATCGTCCGAAATGCGCGTCCTGCGATTGACGCCGATTTTTTCGTAAGCGTTCAGCTGACAGGGAACTGTAAACTGTCGACGCACATCGCGGTGATGAAGGTATGTGATGTTCTGGCGCGCCAGATATCCGCGATTGCGCTGCAGGACACCTTGCAGGAACGAGGTCGCCGTCTTGTGAAATCCGCCATGAAGAACCACACGCATCCGCTCTACCCTAGCCGTCGATCGGCGCATTGCGCGGGTCGATGTTGTGCGCTTTCAACAGCGTATCGATATAGCACCCTTCTTCGGGAACCCCCCCGCGTTTACGCAGCCGGTCCCGCACCCGGCGCCCGTATAAATGCACCGAGAACGTATCGGGTGTCAGGTAGTTCCGGACTTTCATAGGCCTTTTGAAATACAGCCTTCGATGGGCAAACGGCACAGGATACAGGGCTTCGGTGTCGAAGGCATGCACGACCTCTCCGGTCGTTTTCAAGAAATGCGTAATCGCATGCGGCCCCCAAACCCCCCAGGGCATTTCCGAGACATGGACAGGCGTTCCGGCATCGCGCAGCGCCTCGTATCTGGCGCGCGGTTTTCCGGAAAACCACGGCGGTATCCCGTAAGGATCCTGACAGAATTCCAGCAGCGCATTCAGGGTTCTACTATCCGCCGGAAGTCCCAAAACACCGCCGTTGACATGATGCCCGGATTCCCAGCCGACGAAAAATCCGGTTTCGGTTTTAAACGGTTTGACGCAATAGGCATCGGTATCCGCCCAGATCACCCCCGGGCGTTTTTTCAGCAGGTCATAGCGAAAAACATCCGACATGAGCGCCGGACTTCCGGTGCGCAGGTGCCGCAGTTCCTCGCGGAACGGCGAAATATCGTTGGCGTCCGCGACGTCCACCCCGTCGGGTATCCGCTCGACCCCCTCATAGGTATAGAGCGTAACCTTGTGCCCCTGATCCAGAAAGGACTGCAGGCAAAGCTGCTCCATATAGCTCAGGGAACCGCCAATCCACAGGGCGCATATTTCCGGCAATTCAGCCATTTTTACCAACCTCGCTCGTATCCAGCGTAATGCCGATTACCGGCGCCACTTCCGGAAGAGCCCTTGCCAGTTCCGCCCGCGCCGCATCAATTCTCGTCTTATGGACCGCGACACTGGCGTCATGCAACTGCGACAACCCCGGAATCGTGTCTTTCATCCGGCCGATCTCGGCGTTTACCGCCTCCAGATGGCGGGTGATGGAGCCATCCTCGGCGGTGTTGGCATTGAATATCCGGAAATAGTCGAAATCGATCCGGTTACGGTCGGCACTGTTCGCGGTTCCGCGCAAACGCTTCATCAGGAACGATTCCGACGACTTGATCATATAGTGGTTCATCTCGACCAGATCCTGCCCGATGGTATCCGGTTGCGACCGCCAACCCTGTTTCAACACATGTCCGGTGATCAGATCGCCGGAGCCGTTGCGCCATTTTATTCCGGTCGGCTCCACAAGAAAACGCGGGGCGAACTTCGGTCGGTGGACGCCGAACTTCCGCACGCCCGCCGGTCGAAACAGCGACTTGAAACCCCAGTAGCGCTGGGTCCGGTGCTCGTCCCGCGCCGCGGCCATGCGGAACTGGCCGATCACCGGAGCATCCCGAAACACCTCGATATCGCTGTTGCCGTGGATGCGCCATGTTGCCGAAATCACGTCGGTCTCGCCCATCACCTCGAAAAGCGCGTCCAGCGTTCCGTTTCCGGCATGGATATTCAGAAATTCATCCCCGTCGGCGACCAGAACCCACTCCGAACGACGCACATCGGGGCGCTTTTTCGCGCGTTTGTAGGCCCGGTTTTGCGGGTCCGCCGGCTCGTCATCCCCGAATGTCGAGTTCTCGACGAAAACAATTTCGCCGGCGTCGTGCAGACTTTGCAGAATATCGTTGGTTCCGTCGGTGGAATCATTGGCAAAAATGACAAAATGATCGAAGCCGATCACCTTGTGATAGGCGATCCATTCAAGAATGAACGGGCCTTCATCTTTCAACGTGCCGACCAGAGTCCGCTTCTGCTGCATCCCAATTCCTTCAATCCACAACTCTGCGGCCAAAGGCGAGTATAAAGAATAACAACAGCCAAAAAAAGGAAAATGGTGCACCCGGCACGATTCGAACGTGCGACCCCCTGATTCGTAGTCAGGTACTCTATCCAGCTGAGCTACGGGTGCTTCCGGTGCGCGGTTTAGCGTTGCGCGTCGGGGTTTGCAAGGGGCAAAAAACTATTTTCATATGATGCCGCTAGGCTTCGGCGTTTTCGCATGATAGCACTTCCGGTAAGGATACCGGACATGATTCCGATCAATTTGTGGTAGTATATTATATGGTTGCCTCCGAACCGTTTGCCATATGGAAGCACGCATGAAATCCGCGGGCCTCTGGGCCGGAGCCGTCGTTTTTCTTTCGGTGCTGCTCTTCTGGCAGATAACCTACAGCTATTCCTGTCTCTCCCTGCTCTGGGCGGCCATTGTGTTTGCCGCGATATGCTGTGGCCAGTTCCGGGCCGCCATGCATCTGCGCCGTTTTCGGGCCGACTACTATTTCCGTCCCGAATC
>WFTU01000338.1 GCA_015485375.1 Paracoccaceae bacterium
GCCTGATCGAAGCGAACTGAAAAGGACAAGACCATGAGCATCATCCAGGCCAAATCCATCATGCGCACGCCGATCACCATGCCGGACGGTGCCGGTGAGGTGCACCGCGCGGTTTTCCAGCACACGCTGGATACCGCGATCAACACGACCGACATTCTCGAAATCGGCGCGCTCCCGGCCACCTGCAAGATCGTCGGCTCGCGCCTCGAAGCCACCGGCATCGCTGGCACGACCAACCTCACCGTGGGCTTCATGTCCGGCGACTACGGCTCCACCGATGCCGCCCGGACCTCTGGCAGCGAATTGTTCAACGCCGTAGCGGCGAACACCACCCCGAGCCTTGGCCTCGCCGCCGCCGCCGGCCTGACGGTATCGGACAAGCACAGGTCCATCGGTGTTAAGGTATCGGCCAACGAAGCCGCCGGCGCCAAGACGATCTACGTCGAAATCGACTACATCGCCTGATCCAGGGGCGAATGTAAGGCCGGGGCGGGGAAACTGGATGCCTCGCCCCCGCCGCAAAGAACTGTCACGAAAGGAACCACAACATGGACGCCAAGACCGAACAGCCCGTCGCCGTAACCATCGAGTGCATCTTGATCCGCGAAGGCGGGAGCAAGGTCGAGATCGACGGCAAGACCTACCACTTCAAGCCGTCCGATGACCACGATGGCCGCCATGTCTGCACCGTCACTGACCAGGACGCCATTTCGCGCTTCATGGCCGTTCCGGAAGCCTACCGCGCCGTCGGCTTCACCGCTGCCAGCGCCGCGCAGCACGTCGCGGCCGCCGCAGACAATGGCGAGCCCGAACCCGCCGACGATGTGCCGGGCGAGGCCAACGCCGAGGCTAACGCCTCCACGCCCGAACCCGCGCCCGACGCGCCGGAAAACAAGCCCACGACGCTCGATGACCTCACCGATGCCGAATTGCGGGCGCATTTCGAACTCGTGGTCGGCCGCAAGGCGAACGCCCGCGCCAAGCGCGACACCCTGATCGACCAGATCAAGGCGGCAAAGGCCGAAGCCAAGAACTGACCCGCCGCTGGCCAGCCCAGCCATACCGCCCGAACCGTGAGGCCGCGACATGGGAACTTTCAAGCAGAAGGATGTTCTGGTCGCGGCCTCAATCGTCCTTCAAGACCCGTCGTTCAAGCGATACACGCCGTCCTACCTGAACGCTTTTCTGAATGAAGCATGTCGCGAGGTGGCTATGGTCAAGCCCAATGCGACAGCCGAGAACATCGACCTGCCAATGGCCGTCGGCTCCGAGCAGTCTCTGCCAGACTCCCACGCCTCCATCCTGCGCGCCATCAGGAACACCGCCAGCAACACCCTGATCACCACGGTTTCCAGGACCACGCTCGATGCGACAATCCCAGGCTGGCAAAGCGCCTCTGTGGTGCCACAGGCCAAGGATGTTGAGCATCTGATCTACGACAAGGCGTCGCCACGCGATTTCCTCGTCTATCCGCCGAACGACGGGACCGGGAAAATCCGCGTCTCTGCATCGAAGATCCCGGCGACCCTTCAAGACGGTTCCAATGCAACGGATGTGGCCACCTACACCACCGTTGTTTCCGACATTCCCGACATCTACCAAACCGCTCTTGTCGATTTCGTCCTATACAAGGCTTTCAGCCTCGACATGAACGTGCCTGGCGCTGCGCAGCGGGCCGGATACCACCTCAACAGGTTCAACACATCGCTGGGCATCAAATTGCAGGCTGAAATCGCCGTGAACCCGCGCACGGCGGCCAAACAGGGAGACTGATCATGGCCACGCTTCTTTCCCTGTCGAAATTCCTGCCGCTGGTGATGCCATACGCGCCGACGGTCCCGAAACCCGTCGCACTGAACAGCCTGCGCCTGGCTGCCCGAGAATTTTGCATCGACACGAAATGCTGGCGCGAGATCGTCAGCGTCACAATCGTCAACGGCCCGGTTGTCGCGGCACCAAACGCCTATTCGGCACTCGTGCAGATCGAGCAGGCGTGGTGGGGAACGAAGGAGCTGAAGCCAGTTCGTTTCAGCGAGATCGACCTGCCGAAACACGATGACATGACCATCGCCACAGAGCCTGAAAGCATCACTCAGATTGAGGAGAACAAGATCACCGTATATCCGCTGGTCGCGGGAACCGTGAAATTGTCCGGCTACTTCGCGCCGCTCGCTGGGCCGACCTACAATGTGATCGCCTCGTCGGGAACGGTGGTTCAGGACCAGGAGAATATGGTGCCTGACTTCCTTTTTCAGAACTACGCCGAAGCCATCGCCCAAGGCGCGCTCGGAAAGATCAAGACGATCCCGGATCAGGACTACACCGACCCTCAAATGGCAGGCGTTCATATCGCGAACTTCAACGCCGCCATTGGGCGCGCGCACACGAACGCCATAAAGGGTCAGCAACGCGCCCGCGTGCGCGTCAAGGCGCATTGGTTCTAGGTCATGGTCAAGATCACCATCGACAAGTTTTTGGGCGAAATACCGAAGCTAGCGCCGCACCTCTTGCCGCCTGGCTTCGCTGTTTTTGTAGATGGTGCACGTCTTGAAAGCGGCGACCTTTCGCCCATGCGGCTCACGCAGACCATCAACACCTTTGCCACCGTGATGGACAAGGTTTACCTGTGGGGATCGACTTGGCTGGGATGGACCGGCGATGTGGACGCTGTGCCCGGCCCGGTCGCGACCGACCGCCTCTACATCACCGGCGACGGAGCGCCGAAGATGCGTCTGACCTCTGGCGCCGAATATGCGCTTGCCATTGCGCCGCCGGCAAACCCCATGACGACGGCGCTGTTGGGAACTCTGGACACATCGGCCGCCGAGACCATCCACTACGCCTACACATGGGTCACGTCTCTTGGCGAGGAATCGCAGCCTTCGCCTCTATCCGCTGCGCTGCAATGGTCCCCTGGCCTGGCTGTGCGCCTCACGGGATTCGATCCGACACCGGCGAACCGTATGATCACCAAGAAGCGGATCTACCGCAGCCAGACCAGCGCCACGGGATCAACCGATCTGTATTTCGTTGCCGAGATCGCGGAAAGCCTCACCACATACGACCACGACCTTGCGCTGGAGCCATACGTCGAGCCGATCCCTTCGACGGACTACGACCTTCCTCCATCCTCAATGCGCGGCATAACGGCAATGCCGAATGGCATCATGGCTGCCTTCGACGGCAAGGAAGTGCTGTTTTGCGAGCCGTATCAGCCCCACGCCTGGCCGAACAAGTATCGGCTGACATGCGATTTCACAATCGTCGGACTGGCCGCAATCGGCTCAACGCTGGCGATTATGACAACAGGCTACCCATATGTCGCCCAAGGTATCCACCCGGACAGCATGGCGATGGAGCGGATCGAGCAGAACTACCCGTGCATGTCCAAGCGCGGGATCGTTGATCTCGGATATGCCGCCGCCTACCCATCAACGGATGGCCTGATCACGATTTCCCAGAGCGCCGGCGCGGCTGTGGCCACAAAAAACCTGTTCACGCGAGAACAATGGACCGCGCTGAACCCAGGCACTTTCCGCGCTTCCCAGATTGACGGGCGATACATCTTTTCCTACGGCACAACGAGATCAACCGGCATCATCGACCTCAGCGGCCAGGTTCCCTTTTACATCCGACACGGCCTCGGGCCGAAAGACCTCGTTTTCGACCTCCTGACCGGCAACACGCTTGCCCTACTCGACAACGGCAAGGATGTGGCCATCTTCGACAGCCTTGCGCAATCCTACGGGACATACCGATGGCAGTCCCAAGAGTTTTTCTTTCCAACACCGGTCTCGTTCGGGGCGATCTTGGTCGAGGGTGACCAGCTCATAACCGGTGCAGGCCACACTTTTCTGATCGAAGTCTATGCCGATGGCACCCTGTTCAGCAGCACGAGCGCATTTAACGCCATTCAGCGGCTGCCGATCGGGCAGTTTCAGAAATGGCAGGTCAAGGTCAACACCAATGCCAGGGTCCGCCGCATCACCCTCGCATCGGACCCATCAGAAATCGCGGGGGCGTAGGGAATGGCGATTCCTGACAACCTTTGGAGGCGGATCAAGGAGCGCGTAGAGATCCTGTTTGGAGACCGCGGCAGAAAAGATGACCACGCGGTGCGGTTTCGAGACCTGAATACGATCTACGCACAGTCAAAACAGATTTCGCAGACCATCACGACCGCACAGGTAACGCCCGTGCAGGCCGCAACTGCCACCGCTCAGGCGACAGCCGATGCGGCTCAGGCCACGGCGAACCAGGCCGACGCAAATGCGAACACCGCGCTTGCCAACCAGGCGAGCACGCTTTCGTTCCGCGTTCAGAGCGGATCGCAGGGCGCGCTTCTCGAATTGATCGCCTCAAACGACCCGTCCGGTAACGTATCTGTGGCGCGGATCAACGCGCAGAATATCCTGCTGAAGGGGTCTGTTGCCACCGATTTCCTCACCGTCGGCATGGGCCGAAACCTCCTGAGCAACACGCGGTTTCGCGGCGGTTTGACGAACTGGACGACCACCGGCATGACGACGCCAGCAGGGGCGGAAACGACGGTCGCGCTTCGACCAGCCGGCCAGTCATGGGCGGCGGCGTTTTTCCCTACGCTCATGGTCCATCAGGCAGGCACGCAGGCCACAGGCGACGTGTCGGTCGTCTGGAATGACGTCGTGGATGCAAGCGGCAATACAGCCCCAGGCGTCCCGATCGCAGCCGGAGACTGGCTTGAGGCGTCCGTCAATGTGTCGTCGCACAGATGCAACGCATGGGTCAGCATCGCATTCTACGACGCCACGGGGACGTGGATCAGCAGCACCGCGTCAACCTCAACCAGCCAATCCAACAATGTCGCCTCGGATTCCACCAAGCCGGACCTTTGGCCGCGCATTTACGTGATAGCCCAGGCGCCGGCCAACGCCGCCTATGCGACCATTTGGATGACCAAGGGGCCGACGCTGGCCACCTACGCCGACAGCTATGCCTTCTGGCACAAGCCACAGATCGCCATGAGCCATGCGAACGCCTCGCTTGCCACGCCATATTCCGAGGACGGCGCAACCGTCGTCGGCCCAGGCTACCTGCAAACAGGCGCGATCCAGGCAGGGTCTGGCGTCATCGGAAATTTGGCGGTGGATACGATTCAAGTTGCCGATGGCGCGATTACGAAGCAGAGTTTGATAACCGTCTCCGGCATTGTTAATGTGCCTAGCACCTATAACCATGAGTTTACGAACGCCAAGACCATTGCCTCTCTGACCATTACTACAAGTGCCGCTGATCTGGATATTATTTCAACTTTTGTCCTCAACACCAGTGGGGTTGCAGCTAGCAATTTGACGTGGGTGATAGCGGCCCTGCATATTGACGGGCAGCAGCCTTCTGCGTATGGCGCAAATAGCCGATATTACCAGCAATATCTGCCGTCACCTGCGAATAGCGACTGGCCTCTTACTAACTTGTTTTTAAGAACCAATGGATTGCCACCTGGCACTCATACGATCTCATTGGTTGCCTACTTTCAAACCCCAACGTCGGGTGATCCCAATGCTACCGTGTGGGGGGCTTCTATCTTTGCTCGCGAGGTAAAAAAATGACCCCCTACACCATATTCTCCATCGCAGATGGGCGAATCCGCCACATCTACGCGAGCGATGACGATGCTGACCTACATCTCAACACCCCCAACGACTGCGGCTGCATCGAGGGGGGGTTTTCCGGGGAAACGCACTATATCGACACGTCCGGCGCAGCGCCAAAGGCCGTGCCGCGCCCTTCGGTGCCAACACTCGCCGGGGGCAGCGCTCCGCACCACCTCGACCTTTCCGAAATACCGCCGGGATCTGACGTCACCATCGAGAACGAAGCCGGTGACGCCGTGTCGGTTGCCGATCTGGCGGCGGGGGTCACGCTTGCCGACCCTGGGAGATACCGCGTCCGCGTGGACCCGCCATTTCCGGCCATCCCGCTCGACCAAACGATAGAGGTGGCATGATGCAGGTTTTCGGCCAAAACCTCGCAGCGAAAAAAGCCGAGGCAATCGCACGGATCAACGAATTGTGCGGGCGGGTTCGGGCGTGTTACATCACCGACCTGCCGGGCCAGCAGGCCGTCTATGCGGAAAAACAGGCCGCTGCGCGCAACTTCCTCGAAAACGGCATCAGTTCTGCGCTTCTCGATGCAGAGGTTGGCATAACCGGCGACACCGTGCGTGATGTGGCCGCTGCCATCATGGAAAAAGCCGACGAATGGCGCGCCGTCATATCGAAGGTGGAGAATTGTCGATTGTTTCATGTATCATGTGTCCGAGGGTCGGGATCTGTCGCAGCCGTCAATGACGCAGTGGCCGATTTCGACAAGCACCTGTCACGTCTTGCCGACGAACTGCCATGAAGGACCGACTGCCATGAAATACGTGTTCAAAAAGATCGCCAGCAAACCCGACATGGCGCGCATCGCGCCCGAGGTGGGCGGCACCGGGTTTCTCGATGACGCGCGCGCTATCGCTGCGTTCCGCGTTGATCCCGGCGAGACAGACCCGGTGCTGGTCGCGATCGCCGTGCTTCAGAACATCAGCACAATCGGCGCAGAGGTGCATTTCGTGGCGACCAAAAGGAATTGGGCAACGAAACGCCTGCTGACCGCGTTTTTCCGCTATGCCTTCGAGGTGTGCCGTTTCCCCATCCTCCGCGCACCGATTGCAGAGCACAATGTCGCTACCCAGATCGCGGCTCTGAAAGCGGGGTTTCGCATCGACGGGCGCATCAGGTCTGGCGCAGCCGACGGCGCGGATGCTATCCTGATGACCATGAAGCGGGACGAATGCCGCTGGATACTGCCACAGAACGAAACCGAGCCGCCAAGCCAACGCATGGCGGAGACAAAACCGGAAGGGCAGTAACATGGGTGGACCGGCACCGAAACCAGACCCCGCTATCGGAGCCGCGGCAGCGCAATCGGCCCAGACCGGCGCAGACATGCTCGAATGGATGAAAAGCCAGGCTGCAATCACGAACCAGTGGGCACAAGAGGACCGCGACCGCTACAAGACCGTGTTCGAGCCGCTTCAAGACCAGTTCATCGCGGACGCACAGAATTGGGACACGCCGGAACGCCGCCAGGCGCGCGCGAACCAGGCGATCGCGGACGTGTCGCAGCAAGGTGCCCTTCAACAGAAGGCCCGCGAGCGGCGCGCGATGGCAATGGGCGTAAACCCGGCATCCGGTCGGTTCGCGGCCGAGTCGGCAAAAGAGGGAACCACCCTCGCGCTTGCAAAGGCCGGCGCCGCCAACCTGGCCAACCGCGCCGTCGAGCAGGAAGGGTATGCGCGCAGGGCTGACGCGATCAACATGGGGCGCGGACTGGCTGTGAACCCGGCCACGTCGATGGGGATTTCCAACGGCGCCGTGTCCACCGGCGGCAATGCGGCAATGCGCGGGTATGGCCAGCAGGCGAACCTGCTCAACATGCAGTATGGGCAGCAGATGGACGCCTACAACACGCAGCAGGGCACAATTGGGGCGATCGCCGGAGCCGCGGGCCGTGCGCTAGGCTCTGGTGCGTTCCTGTCCTTGCTTTCGTCGAAGGGCGCAAAGAAGGACAAGGCAAAGGCCAAGGGGGCATTGCGTGCCGTCGAAAATATCCCCGTCGAGGAATGGACCTACAAGGAAGGCGCTGGCGACGGTGGGCGCCATATCGGGCCGTATGCCGAAGATTTCAAGCGCGAAACAGGCAAGGGCGACGGGAAAACAATCCCCGTCATCGACGCCATTGGCCTGACGATGGGCGCGGTCAAAGAACTCAGCGCCAAGGTTGACAGGATGGCCGGGCCCAAGGGGCTGCGGGAGGCGTCATGAATGCGTTTGCATCATTTCTTTCCGGCGTCGTGGATGGCGTCGAGCAAAAGGAGCGGCGAGAGAGCAATCGGGAAACTGCGGTTTCGCGCGGCCTGTCGCCGGGATCCAAACAGGATTCCGCGCCGCAAGGGTCGCCTGACCTTCGCGGGCTGATAGACGCGCGCGAGGGCGATGGCGACTACGGAACACTCTTCGGATACGCGCAGCGCGATGGTGGCCGCTTCGCAGGCGTCGATGTGACGGGCATGACGCTGGGCGAGCTGTATCGCTTCACGGACCCGAGCGGAGAATATGGCCAGTGGGTCAAGGAGAAGAACGGAGACGTGGCGACGCCAGTCGGGCGATACCAGATTGTTGGAACCACGCTTCGCGATGCGGCCAAATCTCTTGGCCTTCCAGAAGATACCAGGTTCACGCCACAGGTTCAGGACCAGATGTTTTCATTCCTGGCGCAGAGAAGGCTTGCCGCTGCCGGGTCAGACCAGGCGCGAAAGGTCGAGCAGATCAGGAATGAATGGGCCGGGCTTCGAGGCGTCCCGGACGATGTTCTTGCGCGTGCGATTTCTTCCTTTGAAGCACAGCAGGGGCGCGGCTTGCGCCCACAACAGGGAGTCTCCAAATGGCAGTAGGCAGAGGCATTGCAGCCTTCATCAATGGCTTCATGGATGGACGCGAATACAAGGACCGAAAGGAACGGCAAGAGAGCCTTGATGCGGCGGCTATGGAGGACCGGAAGGCTCGCAATCGGCGCGCCGCAGCAGCCGAGGCGCGCGCAGCACAGCGGTTCGCGTGGGAGCAGGAAAACAGGGACCAGGCCCAGGCCGACCGGGACTACTACCGCGGCGTTTACCGCGATGCCGCAGATGCGGCTGAGGCCACCGATGGTGTGGGCGTAAGGCCGGGCGGGCGGACAAACCCGATCCCGCAGGACGTGCGGCCTATCGCGCCACCAGAGCGCATCACCGTGGAAACCCTTCCGCCCATCGGGGCCGACGGCCAGCCCGCGCCACAGCAACAAACAGCGGCCACCGGAGCACAGCAACCGCCGGTCAGCCGTGGGATTGCCCCGCGTGACAATGCGTTTCGCGTGCCATCGCCGCAGGAAGATCCCAAGCGCATCGCGGCAGACGCGATGCGCGTCCTGAATGACCGCTCACAGACACAGCCCCAGCAGCAGAACCCGATCACAAACCCGCAACCATCGCGCGTTCGTGGTCTTTCCGGCCCGCAGCCGTCAACGGATTCCCTGTCCGAGGCGGAACAGTCCGTCAATTCCAGCCGCGGCGCTTCGCCTACCGCGGCAATTACCGGAAAGCAGCGGGAGCGAGCCAGCCGCGCCTTTATCGACCGCTACATGGAGGCCGGGGCGCCCATCGTGATCAAGGCAATGCTTGCCAGGGGCGATTTCGACAAGGCAGAAGCGTTCCAAAAATGGCTGAAACAGAGCGCAACCCGAGCCGGGATGAAAAATTGGGCGAATGCAGCTTTCGCCGCCCAGGTTGGAGACTTCGACCGTTTCGCAAAGGAAATCATCACCGCCTACAACCGGCTCGACTATTTCGGTGACGATGTGACCATTGTCGAAGAAGATTCTGGCTTCACCAAGGACCGCGAAGGCAATATCACCGGCGCCAAGATCACTTTCAAGGACGAAAAAAACGGCGACACCTTCGAACAGGTCATCGAAGATCCGAATGACATGGTGAAAATGGGCATCACGCTCCTGGCGCCGGAACAAGCCTTCGAATACCAGTATCAGAGCATGATCGCCGGCCAGAAGGTCCAGGCCGAAGCGGCAAAAGCCGCAGCCAAGGCGGCTGGAAAAGGCGCGAAGCCATTTCGGGACCGCCTGGAGGCGACGATCTCAGAGATGGCGAAGAATGACCTCGGCTTTTCCCGGCTTCCCGTAGAAGAGCAGGTAAAGCGCGCCGTCGAGCGCCTTCGGGCGATTGATGCTGCGGCACAACAGCCACAGCCCCCCCAGACCCCGACCGTGCCTGCGAACCGCACCGCCGCGCCGCCCGTCCTTCGCCGCCAGGGCCAGTGATGCCTTGCCGCCGAGGGGGGCAATGGTCTATTCGTAGATAGACACTCTCGCAAAGGAATTGCGAGCCAAACCACGAACCTGAAAAGGCGTGCTTATGGCCAGCAACATCTTTGCGCAATCTCCGCTTGAATACGAACTTTCGAACATTCGCGGCCTGCGCCCCAGATCGGCGCAACCACAGCAGCAACAAGCGGTGGACCCCAAGCAATTCATCGACGGCATCGCCACGAAATACAACGTGCCTGCGAATGTCCTGTTCGCAATCGCGGAATCCAGCCGGGCGAACGACGTTCGGGAAATCCAGAGCGAGGTCGAGGGGTATGCCGCGCAGATCTCGCAATACGCTGCATCCGGGAAGCCGGTCGAGGGGTTTCTGAAAGAGCGGTTTGGCGCGAATGCCGAGCCGCTTCTTGAACGATCCTATCAAATCGCCGATGCACTCTACCCCGCGCAGGAGCCCGAAAAGGGTGGCCTCGGGCAGACCGCAAAAGACCTTGCCCTCCAAGCGGCCGGATCTGTGGTCAAGGGCGTCGGCGCAGCAGTAGAGGGTGCCGGGCGCGTCTATGAGGAATCCAACCTTCTCGGAAACCGCAGCCAGGAATACAGGCTGACCATCGACGACAACGGCAAGGTTTCGATCGACTACAAACCCAGGGAGGCGCCGCAAGGGCCGATCGCAGAACTTTCACAGAAAGCTGGCGACAAGGTTCGCGGTGTCGGCGAATGGATGCAATCCGGCGTTTCCAAGGAAGCCAAGCAGGCTTTGCAGGCCAGCACTCCAGACGGTGACCTTTTCAAGCCTTGGACATGGACGCTCGGCAAGAACCCGTCGATCAAGGGCTACGCGATGTTGTCGGCTGACGTGTTCGGATCGCTTGTGTCCGTCGTTGCGGCATCCATCATGGCTGGGCCGGTCGGAGCCGCGGCAGTTGGTGGCGCGCAGGGGGCCGGTGCCGCCGCCGAACAAGCCAGGGGCGTCATCGACGAAATGGCGTCAACCGTCGATGGAAACGGTGTTTCGGTTCTGGAACGGGAAAGCGCTTACTACCGTGAGGCCATCGCGTCCGGGAAATCGCCTGAAGAAGCGTTGCGGCTCACGAAAGAGGCCGCATCACAAGTCGCAGCCATCTATACCGCGCCGATCTCAGCGTTCGGCGGCGCCGCAACGTCGAAGATTCTTTCCAGCGGATTTCGCAACGCCGCAGGTCGCAGTTTTGCCAGGCAAATGTCGCGCACCGGCGCCACGTCAGCGCTTGAGGAAGGCTTGCAGGAAGCCGCCGAAACGATTGCCACGCGGTTTGGCGTTGAGGCCGGTGCGGGCGTCGATCTGAACGTAACCGATGGGACGTTCGGTGACTTTCTCATGGGGGCCATTGGCGGCGCGCCGTTCGGCGCCGGTAGCGGCGGCATCGGCGGCGCGAGGGGGAAAGAAGCAGGAGATGGGAATAATCCTGAAGATGGGGGCGCAACCCCGTCAGACGGGCCGACACCGAACGACAACAACCAGGCTTACGGGGCTTCCCCGCAGCCCGATAGCGGTTCCCCCGGAGGCGAGAGTGGCAGCTCGCCTGACGAGGGAGCAGCGGCGCCGGATGCCGCACCTCCGCCTCCCCCCGGCGGGCCTGATGCGGGATCCGGCGCCGCACCATACGAGTTGGCACAGGAGGACATGGTTGCACCACCGCCACCGATGGATGGCGTCGCTCGGGCCGCGGATGAAGTGGCCGCCGTGCAGGACACAATAGCGCCTGCGCAAGAAGAAACCATCTTCCCAGACATGAAACCCGGCAAGGATGTTGTGCTGACCGATCCAGATGGCCGGCGGATTGATGCCGTATTCCTCGGCGAAACCGATGGCGGTGTTCGTGTTCGTGTTGCAGGTGAGCCCATCACGCTCACACGGCAGGAGTTTGACGCCGCCATGAATGGCTCGAAAGCGGCAGAGGGCGCCCAGGCAAATCCGGCGTCAGATCTGGCCAAAGGCGTTGGTGGCATCGGCTCTGGTGCCGTGGACAGCCTCTATGACCACCTTTGGAGCCGCATCCAGCAAGGGCAGGTGACGGAAACCTCCAATGGCGATCCGTCTCCCGTGTTGCAGGCGGCCAAGAGCATTATCGAAAACGGACGCCCGCTCACGCGCGAGGATATTCCCGCGCTGGCCGCAGAAGTCGTGCGCGCGCAGGAGGGCGGCGATTTTCAGGCCGCCATGAGGAAGATCGTCAAAGACTGGGCTCCTGGATCCTTGAACCCGGCGGAAACCCAGGTGAAGCCTGATCTTAGAAGCGATCCTACAGGTCCGGCCAAGGAGGCTTTGGACGCCGCGCGGCAGGCCCAACCTCGCGCCAAGACCGACGCCGAACCGCAGACTTCAGCACAAGCGCTTGAGCGGGTCTCGTTCATCGAGCAACAGGCTAAAACAAGCGGCTGGAACGCGCGCCTGACCAAACTGCGCGACAAATACACCAAGATGGCCGCAAATCTGTCAGAGCAGGAGGCTGGCGCCCCCGCACAGGTGCAGATGAAACAGGACGGAACACCTTTCGCATCCGAGAAGGCCG
Source organism: Paracoccaceae bacterium (assembly GCA_015485375.1). Lineage (GTDB taxonomy): Bacteria > Pseudomonadota > Alphaproteobacteria > Rhodobacterales > Rhodobacteraceae > NORP23. The sequence continues at coordinate 12,453 of WFTU01000338.1, forward strand.
CCACGCAGGCGCTCCGAAACCGCCGCCTGAACCCGAAGGACTACAACATCACGCCCGCACCAGATGGTGGGTTCATCGCCGAGCCGAAAAAGGAGGAAAACATTGCTGCAAATCCTGTTGATCAAGGCGTGGCTGCAAAGACGGCCACTGAACCGAACGCCAATCCCGCCCATGACACGGCCACAGAGGTGTCACCAGATCAACAGGCTGACATTGTTCCACCCGCAACCAACGCCGCACCAAAGGCCAAGGGCCAAGAGGCAGTCGCCCAGAAACCAAACGGATACAGCTACAAACTTGCCGACAGCCTGAGCACGAAGGGCCAGAACACACTCGCGAAATACCGAGACAGCACCGGCGGTGAAACCGTTGGCGAAATCGACGCCGTTGTGCGCCGGGCCGAGGCGGAACTGCGCCGAAAGGGAAAGGACATTCGCCAAGCCGACGACGCGGGGCGCTTCGATGGTGCCCACGACCAGATGGCGACGATTGTTCGCGAAGGCGAAAGCATTGCGCGCGAAATCATCGACCAGATGGCAAAGGAAAAGACCGGCGAGATCCACACGCCCGAAAGGGACGAAGCTACCGGCGAATGGGAATCGGACGGCTCCCCTATGGGTCGCGCGCTGGAATGGCTGCAAAACGTCGAGGCAATGGGCCTTCCGTCGGACACGGTCGATCAGCGCGCAAGTGACGGCATAAAGCCAGTCGCGCAGCCAAAGCCCATGCCCGCCGGCCAGGTGTTCCCGCCGGTCAAGAAAACCATCAACCTCGACCTGATTGCCAAAAAGGAAGGGTTTATTTCCCCGGAAGAAGCAGCCCAAAGGCTTCAATTCTGGAAAGATACGGCGGCACGCATTGGTGAGACCGAAGCCAACAAGCGCAAGATCATCGTCTCCCTGTTCGATTACACCGGCGCGTGGTCTCAACCCTTCGTCGATGCCGGCTATCAGGTCATCCGCCATGACATAAAGGTGGGTTCGAACCTTCTCTACGACGCATGGGTTGCCGAACAACTGGACGAGCACCGGCAGGCCGGTCTTGAGGTCTATGGCGTGCTGTCCGCCTGCCCCTGCACCACGTTTTCCGGCGCTGGCGCGCGCTGGTGGAAGGATCTGCACGACAAGGAAAGCCCCGAGGCCCTGGTCAAGGTATTCGGCGAACAGGCGCTTGCCTCCGGTGCCAAATCGCCGCTGGAATACAACAAGATGCTTGTCGAGGCGACGCGCGAAATTGTCCGCCTCACCAACCCCACCGGCTTCCATGTTCTCGAAAACCCGATCGGCCGGATTGAGAAGGCCGCCGGCATGCCAAAGCCGACGCTGCGCTTCCACCCGCACAATTTCGGAGATCCATACACCAAGCGCACGCAACTGTTCGGCCCCATGCGCACCGACCTGCCGCTTGCCAACGTCGAGCCGGTGGAAGGCTCGAAAATGCAGTCGAAACTGCGCGGCGACAATCCGGCGGACAAGGAAAAGCGCTCCACGACACCGGAGGGCTTCGC
>WFTU01000339.1 GCA_015485375.1 Paracoccaceae bacterium
AAACGCTATCTCAAAAGTATCGGGGGGATTCCGATGACGCTCTACGGGAACCGCCTGCTGGATTCGCTGCTAAATGAAGAAGCGCGGATGGAGAACCTGCGCAAGACCCACGACGTGAACTACAGCCCGCGCCGCCATGTGACGGTGCTGACCGCGTTGCTGGCCGAGGCCGGACACCCGCTGGAAATGAAGCAGGCGGCCTAGGGTCAGGACCCTAGCCGAAAGCGTCGGGCATGCTCGCCTTTTTGTTGGCGATGTAGGCTTGCAGGGCCTCGTCAATGGCGGGGTCGATCGCGGGTTTGTGGTAATTGTCCAACATCTTTTTGACCCGTTCGCTGGCGAGTTGAACCGTATCGCGTGCGCCTTCCTCCGACCATTGCTCGAAGGGTTTATAGTCCAGCACGTCGGAGCGCCAGAAGGCGTCTTTGAAATTGGCCTGCGTGTGTTCGCAACCAAGGTAATGCCCGCCCGGACCGACCTCGGCAATCGCACCCATGGCCTGCCCGTTTTCAGACAAGTCAACTCCGGCAGCGATGGAATGGAGCGCGCCGAGCTGGTCCGCATCCATTACGAATTTTTCGAAACTCGACACAAGACCGCCCTCCAGCCAGCCGCAGGCGTGCAGCATGAAATTGACGCCGCCAAGCAGCGCGGCGTTCAGGGTATTGGAGGTTTCGTATCCCGCCTGCGCGTCCGGAAGTTTGGAGCCGCACAGCCCGCCACCGGAACGGAACGGCAGACCCAGACGCCGCGCCAGCTGCCCTGCCCCGTAGAGGATTTTCGCGGCTTCGGGCGTGCCGAAGGTCGGCGCGCCGGAGTTCATGTCGATCGAGGTCACGAATGTGCCGAAAATCACCGGCGCGCCTTTACGCACCAGTTGGGAATAGGCGACTCCGGCCAGAACCTCGGCAAACACCTGCGTCAGTGTTCCCGCCACCGATACCGGCGCCATGGCGCCCCCGACGATAAACGGCGAGATGATGCAGGCCTGTCCCGCACGGGCATAGACATCGAGCGCCCCGACCATGATCGGATCGAAGGTCAGCGGCGAGTTGATATTGATGAGGCTGGTCATCACGGCGTTCCGGTCAACGAAATCCGCACCAAACAGGATTTTCGACATTTCCACCGAATCAACAGCACGTTCGGGGGCGGTTACCGAGCCCATGTAGGGCTTGTCGCTCAGCGTCATATGGGCATAGAGCATATCGAGATGACGTTTGTTGACCGCAACATCCGTCGGCTCGCAAACCGTGCCGCCGGAGTGGTGCAGGTATTTCGACATATAGCCGAGCTTCACGAATTTCTCGAAATCCGCCATGGTCGCATAGCGCCGCCCGCCCTCCAGATCACGCACGAACGGCGGGCCGTAAACCGGCGCCAGCACGAGGGTATTGCCGCCGATTTCCACCGTGCGCTCGGGGTTGCGGGCGTGTTGCGTGATGCGGTCCGGCGCGGTCTTGCAGAGTTCGCGCGCCAACCCGCGCGGGATACGGACGCGCTCGCCATCCACATCGGCACCGGCTTCGCACCAAAGGGCGAGCGCATCGGGCGTGTCAACGAAATTGACGCCGATTTCCTCCAGCACCGTTTCGGCGTTGTGCTCGATCAGTTCCAGCGCCTCGTCGTTCAGGATGTCGAAGTTCGGGATGTTGCGCTCGATGAATTTCACCGACTCGAATTTCGGAGCGGAACGTTCGGCGCGGCGCGCGGCTCCGCCTCCACGGGCGCGGCGACGGGGCGGGTTCTGTTCAAGGGACATGGGCGCAATCCTGATGTTGGCTGTTTGCCGCACCATTATAGACGCCCGCACGATTTTCCCCGCCCGAAACCGCCAAGATAGCCTCCATCCGCGACACCTTGCGCGAATCCGCGCCGGCCCGTAAACAGCGGCCATGAGTACACAAACACATGACCGCCTCCTCATCATAGATTTCGGCTCGCAGGTAACGCAGCTGATCGCCCGCCGCCTGCGCGAGAGCAACATCTATTGCGAAATCCACCCGTTCAACAAGGTGAGCGCGGAAAGCATCCGCGCCTTTGCCCCCAAGGCCGTGATCCTGTCGGGCGGCCCCGCCAGCGTGACCGAACCCGACAGCCCGCGCGCGCCGCAGGAGCTGTTCGAGATGGGCCTGCCGATCTTCGGCATCTGTTACGGCCAGCAGGTGATGATGGAACAGCTCGGCGGCAAGGTCGAAAGCGGCCACCACGCCGAATTCGGCCGCGCCTTTGTCGAGCCGGCCGGAAACCATGAAAACGATCCGATTTTCGCCGGCCTGTTCGAAAACGGCCCCGAAGAGGTCTGGATGTCCCACGGCGACCGCGTCACCAAAATGGCGGACGGGTTCGAGATCATCGGCACCTCCCCGAACGCACCCTATGCAATTATCGCGGATGCAAAGCGCAAGTTCTATGGCACGCAGTTCCATCCGGAGGTCCACCACACCCCGAACGGCGCGCGCCTGCTGAAGAATTTCACCGATATGGCGGGCTTCACCGGTGACTGGACCATGGGCGCCTACAAGGAACAGGCGATTGCCGAGATTCGTGAACAGGTGGGCGATGCCAAGGTGATCTGCGGGTTGTCCGGCGGGGTGGATTCCTCGGTCGCGGCGGTGCTGATCCACGAGGCGATCGGCGACCAACTGACCTGCGTGTTTGTCGATACCGGCCTGATGCGCAAGGGCGAGGCGGACGAGGTGATCTCGATGTTCCGCGACAACTACAACATCCCGCTGATCCATGCGGATGAGTCGGAGCTGTTTCTGGGCGAACTGGACGGGCAAAGCGACCCCGAGACCAAACGCAAGATCATCGGCAAGCTGTTTATCGATGTGTTCGAGAAACATGCGAAATCCGTGGGCGGCGCGAAGTTTCTGGCGCAAGGCACGCTTTACCCCGACGTGATCGAATCGGTCAGCTTTTCGGGCGGCCCCTCGGTCACCATCAAAAGCCACCACAACGTCGGCGGCCTGCCCGAACGCATGGACATGCAGCTGGTCGAGCCGCTGCGCGAATTGTTCAAGGACGAGGTGCGCGCACTGGGTCGCGAGCTTGGCCTGCCTGCCAGTTTCGTCGGACGCCACCCCTTCCCCGGTCCGGGTCTGGCCATCCGCTGCCCCGGCGAGATCACCCGCCAGAAGATCGACATCCTGCGCGAGGCTGACGCCGTCTATATGGACCAGATCCGCAAGCACGGGCTGTATG
>WFTU01000340.1 GCA_015485375.1 Paracoccaceae bacterium
CGGCAGGGTCATCCCGACAATCCCGCCCTTGGAGGCCGAATAGGCCGCTTGCCCGATCTGCCCCTCGAAAGCCGCGACCGAGGCCGTGTTCACAATCACCCCGCGCTCGCCACCCTCCAGCGGAGCGGCCTTGACCATCCCCGCCGCGCTCTGGCTCGCCACATTGAACGTGCCGATCAGGTTGATCTGGATGGTCTTGGAAAACGCCGCGAGATCATGCGGGTTCTGATCCCGATCCACCGTCTTGCCGCCGGTGGCAATACCGGCGCAGTTCACACATATGCGCTCGACGCCATGCACGGCCCGCGCCTGCGCAAGGCCGACAGAGACCGACTCGACATCCGACACGTCCACTTTGCAAAAATGTCCGCCGATATCGGCCGCGACCTCCTTGCCGCGCGCGTCATTCATATCGAAAATCGCCACGCGCACGCCTTTGTCCGCCAGCGCCCGTGCTGTCGCCTCGCCAAGGCCCGAGGCCCCGCCGGTCACAATCGCCGAAATACCGTTCGAAAGTTCCATCACGCCACCTCGATCGCAATGGCCGTGCCTTCGCCGCCACCGATGCAGATTGCGGCCACGCCTTTGCTTTTGCCCGCCCGCTCCAGCGCATGCAGCAAGGTCACGATAATCCGCGTGCCGGAGGCCCCGATCGGATGCCCCAGCGCGGTCGCGCCACCATTCACGTTCATTATGTCGCGCGAAACGCCCATTTCGGCCATAAACGCCATCGGCACAACGGCAAAAGCCTCGTTGACCTCCCAGAGGTCCACATCCCCTACCGACCAGCCGATCCGCTCCAGCAGTTTCTTCGCCGCAGGGACGGGGGCGGTGGTGAACCAGCCCGGCTCCTGCGCGTGGCTGCCATGCCCCAGAATCCGCGCCCGTATTTTCAACCCGCGCGCCTTGGCCTCGCTCTCGCGCATCAACACCAGCGCCGCCGCCCCGTCGGAAATCGAGGAGGCATTCGCCGCCGTTACCGTGCCGTCCTTCTTGAACGCAGGCCGCAGGTTCGGAATTTTTTCGGGCCGCGCCTTGCCGGGCTGCTCGTCGATCTCGACCACCGTTTCGCCGCGCCGCGTCTTGATTGTTACCGGAACCACCTCCTCGGCAAAGGCCCCGCTGTCGATTGCCGCGACCGCATTGGCCAGCGACTTCAACGCATATTCGTCCTGATCCTCGCGCGTGAACCGGTATTTCTCGGCGCAATCCTCGGCAAATGTCCCCATCAGGCGGCCCTTGTCATAGGCATCCTCCAGCCCGTCGAGGAACATATGGTCGATCACCTGACCATGCCCGATCCGCGCCCCGCCGCGCATCTGCGGCAACAGATAGGGCGCATTGGTCATGCTCTCCATACCGCCGGCCACCACGACCGAGCCGTTCCCCGCCAGCAACTGGTCATGCGCCGCCATCACGGTTTTCATGCCCGAGCCGCACATCTTGTTCAGCGTCGTCGCGGGAACGTCCTGCGGCAAGCCCGCAGCGAAACCCGCCTGCCGCGCCGGCGCCTGCCCCTGTCCGGCGGGCAACACACAGCCCATCAGCAACTCGTCCACCTGATCCGGCGCCACATTCGCGCGTTCCAGCGCAGCTTCAATCGCCGCCCCGCCAAGCTGCGAAGCCGTGGCATCGGAAAAATCGCCCTGAAATCCCCCCATCGGGGTGCGCGCCGCGCCAACAATAACAACCGGATCGGACATGGGTATCTCCTGTTAACTGAACGTTGGGTCAGTTTTACCGCAGCGCAGCGAAGCCGTCCAGCAAAACGTTGCGTTCCCTGCGCCGCCGCATCGGGGCTTCAAATCCACTAAACCGGTTTAGTGGTTTTGAAACCCGTGCAAAAAACACACATAACCATCCGTAACCAAACGATATAATCAGAAAAACACGCTGCCGCCCCCCGTTAACAGCCGGTTAACGGGCCCTCAATCCGACTGCGCCCCGCGCTCCCGATAGGGCGTCGTGGAAAAATGCAGCCGGTAGCACTTGGAAAAATGCGATGGC
>WFTU01000341.1 GCA_015485375.1 Paracoccaceae bacterium
GACCAATGAAAGGGGATCGAACCGTTGGTCGTATAGAGGGGCCTCACAAGCCGTGAGAAAGGTTAGAGAGCGAATAGGGGCCTTGGGCTATGATATCCATAGTTGGCGCTACAACGCCGCCTGTGAGCTTGTCGAGGCAGGGTGTGGGGATGACCTAGTTGCCGCTGTAACGGGTCAAAGTCCAGCTATGGTATTGCACTACACAAAGAAGGTGCGTCAGAAATTCAGAGCGATCCAAGCGCAGAAAAAACGAACAGAACAAAAACGGAATGTTTAGACATATGTTTAGACGTTCTGATGCGCTGATACGTAGAATAATCTAAGTCTTTGAAAACAAATGGAGGCGAGTACCGGAATCGAACCGGTGTACACGGATTTGCAATCCGCTGCGTAACCACTCCGCCAACTCGCCGGCCGATGTGTGGTGGGGGTGCTATAGCAATCCGGAATAAGCTGCGCAAGCGCTAACGATCACATTGCCCCCGCCTGCGATATGTGGCAAAAGACGCGCATCTAGCCCATTAACAGAGGCCCGTTCCATGATCGATTATCAAGCCGCCCGCACCGCGATGGTTGACGGACAAGTCCGCCCCTCCGATGTAACCCTTTATCCCGTTATCGAAGCCATGCTGAATGTCCCGCGCGAGGTGTTCGTGCCGGCCGACAAACGCAGTGTTGCCTATGTTGGTGACGATGTGGCGCTGGGGAACGGACGGGTGGAGATGGCACCGCGGGTGCTGGCTAAAATGCTGGAAGAGTTGAATGTTCAGCCTGACGAGCTGGTTCTGAATATCGGCTCCGGTCTGGGGTACTCCACCGCCATTATCGCACGCTTGTCCGAAGCGGTTGTCGCCGTCGAGGAAGACGCGGCGATGGCGAAAGAGGCGGAGACCATGTTGGCCGAGCAGTCAGCCGACAACGCGGTTGTGCATGTGGCGCCGCTGGTTGACGGTGCGCCGGAGCACGGGCCTTACGATGTGATCGTCGTCGAGGGAGGTGTCGAGGTGATGCCCGATTCGCTTCTGGCCCAGTTGAAAGAAGGCGGCCGGATTGGTGCGATTTTCATTGACGGGCCGGATGGCGAATGTCGTGTCGGGGTCAAGGGGCCAAACGGGATCAGCTGGGACGCGGTATTTGACGCCACGGTTCCGGTTTTGCCGGGGTTTGCCGCGAAGAAAGAATTTACGTTTTAGCGTCTAGCTATTGACCTATAACTAAATTACATACTGGATAGAACGGGTTTTATTGAAGGGATTCGCGAATGCTCGGAAAAGTCAGGTCCGGTATGTTGGTTTTGGGTATTGCCGGGCTGGGGTTTGCGCCGGGTGCTTATGCGACGACCTTGCAGGAGGCGTTGCGACAGGCCTACCAGACCAGTCCTTCGCTGGAATCGACGCGAGCCGGACTTCGTGCGCAGGATGAAAGCGTGGCGCAGGCACGGGCGGGGCTGCGGCCCTCGCTGAGTGCTTCGGCTACGGCCAGCGAGACCTCTTCGCTGGATGCCGGGGCAGGCGATCCGGTGGACAATTTCCGCGCCTCCCTCAATGCCAATCTGATGCTGTTTGATGGCGGGCGCACGCGCGATGCGATCAGCGCGGCGGAGAATTCCGTTTATGCCATGCAGGCCAATCTGAAAGCGGCGGAGCAGGGGGTGCTGTTGCAGGCGGCAATTGCCTATCTTGATGTGCGGCGCGACCAGCGTTTGCTGGCACTGGCTGAAAACAACGTCAAGGTGATAGCGCAGCAGGTTCAGGCGACCAAGGACCGGTTTTCTGTTGGGGCTGTGACGCGTACCGAGGTGGCGCTGGCCGAGGCGCGGCTGGCAGCGGCGAAGACCTCGCTGGCAGCGAGTTCCGGTGCGCTGGCCTTGTCGAAAGAAGTATATCGGGCGGTGATCGGGACCGCGCCGGTGAATTTGCAGAACCCGCCTGCGCTGCCGAAGTTGCCGGCGAGTGTGGCCGAGGCGGAGTCGATTGCCATGCGCGAGCATCCGGCGATTGTGGCTGCGCGATTCAACGAAAAAGCGGCGGAGTTCGATCTGGCGCGGGCGCGGGCCTCGCGCTCGCCAACGGTCGGGCTGGGAGCAAGTGTGGACTATTCCAATTCCACAGCCCCGTTCGGCACGGAAAGCACCAGTGCCACCATCGCATTGACCGGTCAGGTGCCGATCTATCAGGGCGGGGCGCTGTCCAGTGCCATGCGCTCGGCCGCGGAAATTATGGCGAGCCGGAAGGCCGCGACACAGGATACGATGCGCTCGGTACGCCAGTCCACGGCTTCGGCCTGGGCGAATGTGCGGGTGGCGCGGGCGTCGATTACCGCTGCGCGCTTGCAGATCGAGGCGAACCAGATTGCCTATGACGGGATCAAGGAAGAAACCCGCCTCGGGGCGCGTACGACGCTCGATTTGCTGGATGCGGAACAGAACCTGCTGACGGCCAAGTCCAATCTGGCGACAGCGCAGCGGGACGAATATGTCGCTGTTTTCAATCTGTTATCCTCGATGGGGTTGCTGACGGTGGAGAATCTGGCGCTGGGAATTCCCTCCTATGATCCGGACGTGCATTTCAATGCGGTGAAGGATGCACCGCTGTCCACGTTCAGTGGCGGCAAGGTTCTGGACGCGATCAGCGACCGTTGGAATTAGCCGAAACCGCAAACGCCGTTTGAATTGCCCGCCGCATGCCCGTATATCTGGGGGCGGGGCAAGGGGCCTCTTGTGGCTCTGACGAGGATATTGTGAGCGAAACGGCCAATACATCGGGGAAAGAGGGGCTGGATTCGGTTCTGGCGGCCATTCGGAAAATGGTGCGCAAGGAAACCCGTTCGCGTATGGCGGGCGGAGCGATTCCCGAAGTCGAAAAGCCGGCCGTCGAGAAACCCGCTGTCGAGGAAACTGGACCGGAGCCGGAGAAGCGGCCGGTGTTGTTGTTGCAGCCGCATATGCGCGTTGACGACAAGCCGGAGCCGGAGGAGCCGCCCGTTGCGCCGGAGGTTCTGGAACAGGCGGAGGACATTCCGCACGCGCCCCCCGTCGAGCCAAGCGAGAGTTTTGCCATTGCCAATCCGGCGGTGGACGAGGAAATGCTGCGCGAGATCGTGCGCGAGGTGGTGCAGGAACAACTGCGCGGTGAAATCGGGCGCGAGATCATCCGCGCCATGAAACTGGACCTGATCCGTTCGCTGGAAAAATTCTAGCGCAGCTTGGGCGGGCTGTCGGGGTCCATGCCCGGAGCAAGCGGCTCGGGCGCTTTGGGCAGGATCAGGGCCGGAATTTCAAACCCCAGCCCGGTTTTGACCAGCGCGTCCAGATGCGGGTCACCAAGTTCCAGAAACGCCACGTCCAGTTCGCCGGCCTCGATACCGCTGAATTGCAGGGCCTCGGCAAAGGCTTCGGCCACACCTTCGCGCGCGGCTTCGGGCACATCGATCAGCGCCATCATATGACCGTTGCGTCCGTCATCATAGCGCACGCCGGCAAGATAGGCTGCAGCAACCACGCCCGACATGTTGGCGAGCTTGGTATCGAAGGCTTCGATCAGAGCTTCGGGCAGACCGGCAGGGGGCAGAAATTCCACCGGACGGGCCTCGGTCTCCACGGATTTCGCGCCGAGGGCGCTGTGCAGCCATTCCAGCGCATGCGGGGCCAGCAGCATCGAGGAGGGCGAGCCAAGGTTGATGCCGAGGCCGATGTCCTCGCCGACCAGAATTTTTGCGATGCGGCGGCCCGACATGGCAACGAACGGGGTGGGGCTGTCGACGAATTCGGCCAGACGTTCCTCGCGGTCGAATACCAGTGCGAAGCGGCCCTCGGCGGTTTCGAACACCAGCGGGCGGGCGGAGTCGTCGCGGGCTTCTTCCTCGAGCATCAGGAACAGTTCCGCATCCGCGAGGCGCTCGTAGTATTTCAGGCTGAGCGCGCCGTTGTCGGGGTCGGCTTCCATGGCACTATGGGCAAGGTCGAGGGGCGTTTGCATCGGGTTTCCTCCGGTCTTTGCGCCTACATATACCCCCTTGCGGAATTGGCAAGGCGGGACGGGGGTTGTTTATACCCGAATTGTGATGGATGGCGATTGCAGAAACCGCCTGCTTTGGTTAGATACGCTTCAACATCCCGAGGAGGCCTAATATGTATCGCGTCTGGAATTTTCTGAGCCAGTATTCACTGCTGTTGATCTTTGGCGCGCTGATCGCGCTGTTCTGGGCCAATATGGATTATGAGGGCTACGAGCATTTCGTAGGCTACGAGCTGTGGCAGAATCCCTTTATCGGCAATCCGGCGATTGGTGAAAACGGCGAGCCGACGCGGATACTGACGCTGCATTTCCTGATTAACGAGGTCTTTATGGCGCTGTTCTTTGCCATGGCGGGCAAGGAGGTCTGGGAGGCCGTGATCCTCAAGAACGGTTCACTTCGCGGGCGCAAGGCGATGACGCCGCTGGTGGCGACAGCGGGCGGTATGCTCGGGCCGATTCTGGTTTATCTGGGCATGGCCTATTTCCTGTGGCCGGATACGTTCAGCGACTTTTCCGACGGCTGGGCCATTCCGACAGCAACCGACATCGCGTTTTCCTATCTGATCGGACGGATCGTGTTCGGTGCGGGGCATCCGGCGGTGCGGTTCCTGCTGTTGTTGGCGATTGCCGATGATGCTGCGGGGCTGATTATTCTGGCGGTGTTCTACCCGTCCGGCGAACTGGCGCCGCAATGGCTGCTGCTGTCCGTCGGCGCGGCGCTCGCGGTATATTTCCTCGCCAACTGGCTGCCGCTGAAACTGGACGGGGACAATCCGGACAAACCCGTTTCGACATGGGTGCGCGAGAAGCTGGGCATCCTGCCTTACGCCTTTGCGGGGATTGTCAGCTGGTTCGGTTTCCAGAACTCCGGCATAAATCCGGCACTCGGTCTGCTGCCGGTGGTTCTGACCATTCCGCACGCGGACCGGGCCTTCGGTATCTATTCCGAGGCGGAAAAATATCTGGGCGATCTGTTGAACAGGGCCGAGCATAAACTGAAAATTCCGGTGGAGATCGTGTTGTTCCTGTTCGGGCTGGCCAATGCCGGCGTGCTGTTCAGCGCAATTGGCGAGGCGACATGGCTGGTTCTGGCCGGTCTGGTCATCGGTAAACCGCTGGGGATCTGGGTGATGGGGACGATTGCCTCGGGCCCGCTGAAACTGGGGTTGCCGGAAGGAATGCGCAATTCCGATCTGGTCGTACTCGGGTTTGTAGCGGCGATCGGCTTTACCGTGTCGCTGTTTGTGGCTTCGGTCGCCTTTGACAAAGGGCTGGTGCAGGATGCGGCGAAAATGGGCGCCCTGTTCAGCTTTGGCGCGGCGGCTGTCGCGATTGTTGTCGGCAAGTTGATGCGCGTTACAAAGGTGGACTGAGACGACGGCGCGATTTGATTTGCAATTCGGTAACCTGTTTGGCGATACTGTCGCGACAAAGCGGGTGTATCCGTGGCAAAACAGGCTATAGTCGGCTTCGATATGATCGAATTTCGTAACGTCAGCAAATCCTTCTGGACCGGCATCCAGCGCAAGGTCATTCTGGATCAGGCCAGTTTCAAGATCGAGCTGGGGCACTCGATGGGCATTCTTGCGCCGAACGGAACGGGTAAAACCACGATTATCAATATGATGGCCGGACTGGAAAAACCGGACGAGGGCGAGATTATCCGCCGCTCGCGGGTTTCCTTTCCGCTCAGTTTTATGGGTGGGGTCAATACGCAACATACCGCAGCCGAAAATGCCCGCTACATCGGTCGGCTGTATGGCCTTGATCCGGATTATGCCGAGGCATTTTGCCGGTATCTGGCCTCGCTGGAAGAATATTTCGATATGCCGCTCAGCACCTATTCGTCGGGGATGAAGTCGCGCTTTACGTTTTCGCTGCTTCTGGCACTGGATTTCGACATTTACCTGATCGACGAAGGGATGCCGGGCACCACGGATGTCGAGTTCAATCGCAAGGCCGGCAATGTATTGCGCGAGCGGCTACGACGCTCGACAGTCGTGATTGTTTCGCATAGTCCTAAAACACTGGAAAAATATTGCTCTTCGGCCGGTGTGTTGCGCAATGGCCGCCTGCACATGTTCGATACGCTGGAAGAAGCGAAAGAGATGTATAATTATGACGCCTGAAGATCGCGAGTTTACCGAACGGAAGAAAGAGGAAGCGCGCAAGAAACGGCGTGGGCCGGGGTATTACCGCAAGGCGCGGCGCAAGGCGCGCAAGATGGGGCTGGCGGCAGAGAGCGACGAACACGCGGCGCAGATGCTCGAAGAGCGCGGGATTGATATACTCAATGACGATGTCTCGATGCTTGATGGCGGGGACGAGGGCGACAAGGTTCTGAAAGGGACGGGTTCCGGTGCGCTTGGGCAGCAGGATGCCGCCAATATCACCATCAATGATGCGGAGCGCCTGGCCGAGGTGCATGCTATCCAGCGCGAACTGGTGCGGCGGCGGCGTTTGCGGCTGGGGTTGTTGCTGCTAAGACTGTTTTTCTTTGTGGCGCTACCGACGTCTATCGTGGGATATTACTACTACACTCAGGCCACCGACCTGTATGAAACCAGAGCCGAGTTTGTCATCCAGAAGTCGGAAAACGGCGGAACGCTCGGGCTTGGTGGTTTGCTGGCCGGAACGGGGTTTGCCAATTCGGCGGACTCGGTGGTGGTGCAGGGATATCTGACGTCTCGCGAGGCGATGGAGCGGCTGGATGCCGAGGAAGGCTATCGAGCCCATTTCGAGCAGACGTTTATCGACCGCCTGCATCGGTTGCCCGCGGATGCCTCCTTCGAGGCGGCCTACAAGCTTTACAAGAAATACGTCAAGGTCGGGTTCGATCCGACCGAAGGGGTGATCCGGCTCGAGGTGGTGGCGGCCGATCCCGAAACTTCGCAACGGTTTGCCGAGGCGCTGATCAAATATGCCGAAGAGCGCGTGGATGCGCTTTCGCAGCGGGTGCGGAGCGATCAGATGGCAGGAAGCCAGAAGGTTTACGACGGGGCGGAGCAGGCCATGCTGGATGCGCAGCAAAAGGTGCTGTCGTTGCAGCAGGAGCGCGGGATGCTGAGCGCGGAGGCGGAAATTGCCTCGCAAATGAATATCGTCAATGCGCTGGAAATGCAGGTGGAGGTCAAACGGATGAGTCTGGCCGAACTGCTTGATAACCCCCAGCCCAACCAGGTGCGCGTCGATGCGCTTCTGCGCGAGATCAAACGGACCGAGGAGCGCGTGCAAGAGTTGCGATCCCAGATGACAGATACAACGGACAATACCATGTCTCTGGCGGCAATTTCGGCCGAGTTGAAAATCGCGGAAACAAATCTGGGCACGCGGCAGGTGATGTTGCAGGAGGCATTGCAACAGCTGGAGGCCGCCCGCATCGAAGCGAACCGGCAAGTGCGCTATCTGAGCATGGGGGTGATCCCGATTGCGCCGGATGTCCCGACCTACCCGCGCAAGCTGGAAAATACGCTGCTGGCGTTTGTGGTGTTTATGGGGATTTATATCCTGACCTCGCTGACAGTCTCGATCCTGCGTGAGCAGATAAGTGTCTAGCGCAATGCGGAGCGTCGATATTGGCGGGGTGCAGGTGTCCAATACGCTGCCGATGGCGCTGATTGCTGGTCCCTGTCAACTGGAAACATCGGAACATGCGGTGATGATTGCAGGGCGATTGGCGGAAATCTGCGCCCGTCTTGGCATCGGGTTTGTGTTCAAGGGCAGCTTCGACAAGGCGAACCGGACGTCGGTGTCGTCGCAACGCGGGGTCGGTATCACGCGAGGGCTGGAGATATTGTCCGAAGTGCGCGAACAGGTCGGGTGTCCGGTGCTGACCGATGTGCATGTGCCGGAGCATTGTGCCCTCGCGGCCCGATATGTGGACGCCCTGCAAATCCCTGCGTTTTTGTGCCGCCAGACCGATTTGTTGCTGGCTGCCGGAGAAACCGGATTGCCGGTGCTGGTGAAAAAGGGCCAGTTTCTGGCGCCGCGCGATATGGAGCATGTGGCGGCGAAAATTGCCTCGACCGGCAACGGGAATATCCTGCTGTGCGAGCGCGGCACCAGTTTTGGATATAATACGCTGGTGAACGACATGCGGGCGATCCCGCAGATGGCGAATCTGGACTATCCCGTGGTGATCGATGCGACGCACAGCGTCCAGATGCCGGGCGGGGAGGGGTCCTCCAGCGGCGGGCAGCGGGAGTATGTGCCGGTGATCGCCCGCGCGGCTGTCTCGCTCGGTGTGGCAGCGGTGTTTCTGGAAACACACGACAATCCGGATGCGGCGCCCTCGGACGGGGCGAATATGGTGGCGCTGGAGGATATGCCGGCGCTGCTGGAAACGCTTGACGCGTTCGATAAACTCGCCAAGGCCGATCCGCTTTAGAATTGGCACGATTGCGGTCAATTTCCTCTTGCGGGAGGAATACCGCACAATTAAGAAGCAGGGGCGTTGGGGTGTAGCCAAGTGGTAAGGCAACGCTTTTTGGTAGCGTGTATCGTAGGTTCGAATCCTACCACCCCAGCCAGTTTTTCCGGTTCTATTTGGAAACAATACCGCGGGCGCCGCCGGCGATCAGGAGGGCGACGTCCTTGAGGGCGACCAGCGGTGAAAGCCCTGGCGGGACAGCGACGAAGCGCGGCCGCCATTCCGGCTGGAATTTCTGTTTGAAGTTGCGCAAGCCTTCGAAGTTGTAAAAGGCGCCGCCGTGGCGGAACAGGAGCGCGCCGAAGCGGTTCCACATGCGGGAGCCCTTTCGGACCTCGAGCCCGGCAAGAGGGGCCATACCGAGGCTGAATTCCTGTGCGCCGAGGTCGCGATAATACTGCATCAGCTCGATGAAAAGGAATTCCATCATACCGTCGGATTGCTCCGGCAGATACCGCATAAGGTCGATCGCGACCCGGCTGCCGTCGCCCGGGCGCAGAACATTGGCAAAGGCAAGCGTGCGTCCGCCGCGCCGGACAACGGCGATGGGGAAATGGTTCAGATAGGCGGGATCGAAACGTCCGACCGAGAACCCCTTTTCACTGCCGGTTTTTCCGCCCATCCAGGCATCGGAAATTTCCCGGATTTCGCGCATGAACGCATCGCTATAGGGGGGCGAGAGGACCTCGAATTCCACTCCGCTTTTGGTGGCCTTGTTGTGGGCTGCCCGCATTTTCCTGAACTTGCGTCCGGCCAGCGAGAAATCGGGCAGATGGACGATGGCCTCCTCGCCGATCTTGTGCAGCGAGAACCCCATTTCGATCCAGACGGGCAGGTGGTGACCGCTGATTTCGTAAAATATCGGGTGAGCGGCGTTGTCATAGGCTTCCTCGAAAAATGCCCATGCCAAAGGCTCGATAGCGGCGTCCGGCCCGACAGGATTGGAGTAGGAGATACGGCTTTTCCCCTGAATGCCATACATAATGAACGCATCTTCGGTATCGTTGAAAAACAGGGCCTTGTCGCCGCTCAGGGCCAGACAGGCCTCGGGGTCGTTCTGCTGCGCGATGATTTCCGCGGCTTTGGCCAGCGCCTCGGCGTCGGGGGGGCGGGTGTGCGAGCGGGCTGGCCGGATGGCCAGATAGACCATTGTAGACAGCAGAAAGGCCGAGGCGATCAAACCCGCACGCAGGGAGCGGGGGGTGTTGGCGGAACCGGAGAACTCCACCCACAGATCCGCCGCGTAGGGGGTTGCTTCGTGCATGAAGAAAAAGAACGTGGCAGCGGCAAAGGCGATGCCGGAAACCAGTAGTATCCAGACCGGGCTGAGGACGCCACGGGTCAGCTTGGCGGACCGGTGGAACTCGCGTCTGAACGGCCAGAGGACAGCGCTTGCGGCCAGCAACAGGGCAGCGCTTTCGATATCGAGACCATTCAGGATCGAGGCAAACACGCCGACACCCAGTGCGACCTCGGTCAACCAAAAGGCACCGGAAATCCGGCGGGCAAGCCCTTGCGACAGGATCAGCAGCAACACTCCCAGTACGGCCGAGAGGATAGCCCCGCCTTCCAGCAGGATGGCCGCCAGCAGGTCATTGGGGTCGATCTGGTCCGGTCTGACCGACGGCATCAGGGCCATTAACAGCAAATAGGTCCCCAGACCGAAGGCGGCCATTCCCGTCAGAGCCGGCGCGGAGGATGTCGCCGAGCGGAACACGGGGCGCAGCGGTTCGGGGACATCGCCCAGCAATCGGGTAATGGCACCACCGGCCAG
The DNA here is from genome assembly GCA_015485375.1 of Paracoccaceae bacterium. Classification (GTDB taxonomy): domain Bacteria; phylum Pseudomonadota; class Alphaproteobacteria; order Rhodobacterales; family Rhodobacteraceae; genus NORP23. The sequence continues at coordinate 10,220 of WFTU01000341.1, forward strand.
TCTGGCCTCGTTTATCGCGACCACGGTCAATGCCAGCGCGAAGGGCACCAGATAGTAGATTATCCGGAAGAGCAGCAAGGCGGCGGCAACGCTTTCCAGTGCGACCCCGGGGGGCATGGCGGCGATAATGACGGATTCAAAAACGCCGATGCCGCCGGGAACATGGCTTAATACGCCGGCCATTGTTGCGGCGGCAAAAATAGCCAGAAATGTGACAAAGTCCGGCGCGCCCTGCGGGAGCAGAACATAGAGGGTCAGGGCGGCAAAGGCCGTGTCTGCGGCGGTGAAACCCAGCTGGCCGAGGAGGATACCCGGACTGGGGGCGGAGACTTCGAACTTGCGCAGGCGCAGGGTTTTTCCGGTTACGGACAGCCAGGTCAGCAGGGCTACCAAAGCGGTTACGGCCGCCGCGGCCCACAGGCGCAGGGTTTCCGGCGCTAAAGGGATCACGGTTTCCAGAGCATGCGGGTGTATGGCGAGTGCTGCGAGGCCGATTACGCTGATGCCGAAGCCGAAGGCCAGTGCGACGAATGTGGAGACGCTGGCGACCTCGAAGGCATTCAGTCCGAAGGCGGAATAGATGCGGTAGCGCACGGCTCCGCCGGAAATGATGCTGACGCCGACGGTATTGCCAAAGCTGTAGCCGAGGAATCCACCCAATGCGATGATCCGCGCGGGTATTTTCTTGCCCAGATACCGTAGCGCCGACCAGTCATAGCCGATCAGCGCGATGTATCCCAGTGCGGTTGCGCCCAGCGCCAGCACCAGTGTCGACGGTCGGACGGACCTGATTTCTGCAACAACATCCGCGCTGTTTATCGGTGAAAGCAAGCGGTAGAGTGCAAAGACCCCGAGCCCGAACAGGAACAACCCGAGCGCGACGGGAACAATATGGCGCCACTTGCCCGCATCGGGTGCCGTCTCTGGCAGGTCGTCCATACCGTTCGTTCCCTTCAGCCCGAAAATGAGTCTTTGTGTTTATACACCAGCAGGGAACCGGGGAAACGCGTAAGTTTACCTCGACAGGCAGGTTTCTGGCAATATTTGGGGCTTGGTGGTTTTGAAAAAGTGGTACGAGGCCGGACAAACATTTGGAGCTTAAGCGCATGTTTTTCATTGAATATAATATTTTAGAAAATTGTGATACCCCCAATTATACCCCCATAACATTATCTGCCCCCTCTTTTCAGCTTGAATAGTCGTCCCTCAAAATCCCAGAACCACCTATTTCTTGGTGTAAGCCACTATAGAACGGCGGTGGCGGTCTTTACGATCTGTTCCATATTTTGGTGCCACGAAGCTTTAAACGCTGAGTCATTTGCAAATAATTTGTATAGCTCCAGTTCATCTTTTCTTCTCAGAAGCATTACGTCCGAGAGTATCTTTTCGAAAGCCAAATTGCGGTTATGAGGGTCAGGGTTATTCTGGTATTTGCTTTTAAAGTCAGGATGCAACTTGATACTATTCGCGATGTTTATAAATTTGACGCGTTGTTCCTCGGGCGTCGCGCTCCATCCCTGAAACCATCTCTCATTAAAAGCTCGGATTATTTCATCTAATTGATCTTTATCTTGTTCAACATGCGCGCCCCGTGGATTCGGGTTCTGTGGGTCAACTTCTGTTTCAGAGCCGTCCAGCTCTAAGGAATGGTTTAGTTTCACGCGCTCCAACCCATAAGAAGACAAATCCACAGATTCCAACAGCTCGTCTAACAAGGCTTGATTTTGGTCTTTGACCTTGAGCTTTGGGATAAGAAATTTAAGGAACCAGAACAACTTTTCCCAAGCGACCATTTCAAACGGCATGATCGAAGCCATTTGCCCGTAGACTTTTACAAACTGCTTGGCCTTGATCTTGAAATCAACCTTGTCATCATTCTCCAGTTCCAATTCGTCATTGAACCGATTTGCGGCAACATCAATGATCGGGCTAAGATTGTCTGAATCTTCATTATTGAAATACCGTTCAACGAAATCTTCAACCTCATGCCAATCATAAACGCCCACATCGTCCAGAACGTCTTTCAATTCATGTAGAACATTTACATCAGTGGCTTCTGATAGGCTGGTAGCGGTGTAAAAGGGCTCAAAAGCGTTTTTGATGTCATCAACGCTATTGAAGAAGTCAAGAATAAACAGGTCTTCAGTTTTCTTACCCAGCTTCGGCGCGGACCGGTTAAGTCGCGACAATGCCTGCACTGCCATCACGCCCTGTAGTTTCTTGTCAACATACATCGCCGCCAACTTGGGCTGGTCAAACCCGGTCAGATACTTGTTGGCCACGATCAGCAGACGATATTCGTCCGTATCAAATTTATCGCGCGTTTTTGTTTCGGGAAATCCGTTCATTCCGGCCTCGGTGTATTCGATACCATCCACAGTTTTCTCGCCGGAAAACGCAATCACAGCCTTGAACGGGTTGCCCCTAACTTCCAGCAACCGCGTAATCGCCTTGTAATACCGGATAGCCGTTTCGATATTTTGCGTTATCACTATCCCCTTGGCCTTGCCGCGCAGCTTCTTGGCATTCACCACGCTAGGGATGAAATGCTCCAGCATGATCTCGGCCTTGGTATCGATCGTTTGCTGGCTTCGCTCCACATAGGCGCGCAATTTCTTCTGCGCTTTTTTGGTGTCAAACTCGGGGTTTTCCGTGATCGACTTTTCGATCTCGTAATAGCTTTTGTAGGTTGTGTAATTGGCCAGCACATCCAGAATGAATCCCTCTTCAATTGCCTGCTTCATGCTGTACAAATGAAACGGCTCAAAGCTGCCATCGGCCTGCTTTTGCCCGAACTTTTCCAGAGTCGTGTTCTTGGGTGTAGCGGTGAATGCGAGGTAAGACGCGTTGCCCCGCATCTTGCGGCTTTGCATGGCTTCGACGATCTTGTCCTGTGCGTCCACTGCGTCGCTGTCTTCCTTGCCCATGGCGCGGTTCATGTTGTCATGCGCGGTGCCGCTTTGCGAGCTGTGTGCCTCGTCAATAATCACAGCAAATTTCTTGTCGCTCAGGTCGGAAATGCCCTCAATGATGAACGGGAACTTCTGGATGGTGGTGATGATGATCTTCTTGCCATCCTCCAGTGCCGCCTTCAACTCGCGCGAGCTTTGCACCGGCGCGATGATGTTCTTGACCTCGGAAAACTCCTTGATGTTTTCGCGCAACTGCTTGTCCAGCAAGCGGCGGTCGGTCACCACAATCACACTATCAAACAGAGGCTTTTCCTGACCTTCCCTGTAGGTCTCGATCAACTGGAACGCGGCCCAGGTGATGGAGTTGGATTTTCCCGACCCCGCCGAATGCTGAATGAGATAAGTCTGCCCCGCGCCGTTCCCGGCCGCATGGGCGATCAGCTTGCGCACCACGTCGAGCTGATGATAGCGCGGGAAAAATAGCGTGCGTTTGGCAAGCGGGTCTTTGGGCGCACCGTCAAGGCGCACGAAATGCTGGATGATGTTGGCGAGGCTTTCGCGCGTAAACACCTCTTCCCACAAATAGGCGGTCTTGTGGCCCTGCGGGTTGGGCGGGTTGCCTGCGCCGTGGTTGTGGCCCTTGTTGAACGGCAAGAAAAACGTCGCCTTGCCCGCCAGCTTGGTGGTCATGTAAACTTCGTCGGTGTCCACCGCCATATGCACAAGGCAGCGGCCAAATTGCAGCAGGGGCTGGGCGGTGTCGCGATCCTCGCGGTATTGCTTGGTGCCATGATAGCGGGCGTTCTGGCCGGTCCACGGGTTCTTTAGCTCCAGCGACACCAACGCGATACCGTTGATGAACAGCACCATGTCGATTTCTTGCAAAGGGTTGGCCAGCGAATAGCGCACTTGGCGGGTGACGCTGAAAATATTGGCGGCGAAATTATCGACCACGGATTTTGAGGAGCTGGCCAAGGGCGCGGGATACATCAGGTTGAAAAACGCATCATCCACCGCCAGACCCTTTTTCAGCATATGCAGGATGCCGTGCTTTTTGATCAGCCGATCAAAGCGCTCAAGGATTTTGCGTTTGTAGTCCACCGCCGAATTGCGCTTCAGTTTGTCCAGCTCGTCGGCTTGGGTGGCCTCAAGAAATTGCCAGAAAAACCGCGAGTCGACGGCGAATTGCGCGTCATAATCCGAGGGGCTGCCAATCCGGAACCCGCCCACATCTGCCAAATGGCTTTCAATCAAAGCCTCCAGCGCTTCTTCGTTTGTTTTACTGACCATGTTCCCCCCTTATACCACCTTGATCTTACCCGTCACCGCCGCGTTGATCAGAGTGGTTTTATATTCGTTCAGTTTTGTGATTTGGTTTTGTTTGATGGTGATTGCATCGTCGATTTTCGCGGCTTCAATTGACACATGTTCAGTTATCTCATGCTGCTCTTTGCGACTGGGCAGAAAAATGCTCATATTTGACAGATGGGACGGGCCAAAATGGCTAATAGTACTACCTGTTTTTTGGTCGTCTATTTGTGCAGAAAAATATTTTGAACCAAAATACAATTTCAAGTATTCTCGCGAAACTGTATCACTGATCGGACGTATTCGGATCAATCCTGTATACAAAATTGATCCGACAGCCTCGCTATTAACCTCACTTATTAAACCTGTTGAGGCACTGCCACTTATTACAAGATCATTGAGAGTAAGCCGAAAGTGGTTCCATTTTCTTTTAACCTTCATGGGACTTAAGTAGTTGCATCCTTTGAGCGAAACAAACCTACTCTTCACTCCTGATATC
>WFTU01000342.1 GCA_015485375.1 Paracoccaceae bacterium
AGATCGCGGGGCTTGCGCCCGGCAGGCCTGGCCAGCAGCATCGCGGCATTGGTGGCGATATCGCCGTGGCTGGCATCGCGGGGCGGCTCGGCGGTAATGCGCGAATAATCCAGCCCCGGAGGAAGCGTGCCCGCCTCAACCAGACGCTGAAGCGCTGTCCTGATGGCCGTTTCGAAATGGCGATAGAGATTCATGACACCTGTCCAAAATTTCGCTCTGCGCCGCCGCTTTCGCCCGAAGGCGGAAAAACGCACGGAACCGGCGTGGATAAAACCCCGCCGCGATTTGACTTTTTCTGTCCGCTCTCTACATATTTGCTCAACAATAATCCAGAGATTTGTTGATCGCGGTCCTGGAAAACGGCGAGCGGGATATCATGAACGAAGCAACCCAGACACCGCTGCGGGTCACCGACAGCGCCATCCGGCGCACCCGCGAAATCATCGAAGCCGAAGGCGGCGGCGAACGCTATCTGCGCGTTTCGGTCCTCGGCGGCGGTTGTTCGGGGTTTCAGTACAGCTTCGCGCTGGACGATCGCATCAACGACGACGATACGGTCATCGAACGCGACGGGGTCAAGGTACTGGTCGATGCCATGTCGCTGCCGTTTCTGACCGGCGCTGAAATCGATTTCGTCGAAGAACTTGTCGGTTCGGCCTTCCGTGTCCATAATCCGAACGCAACCGCTTCCTGCGGCTGCGGAACGTCCTTTTCCATCTGACCGGCTCCATCCGATCGACGGGTTGTGGGCATTTCGCCACGGCAGGCAATGGCCGCAAGGGCAGGATACGGCGCCGCAAGGCGCCGTTTGCATAAAGGCCGTTTGCATAGGGGAGGCCTGAAGGATCATGAAAATCGCCACCTGGAACGTCAATTCGATCAAGGTCCGCCTGCCGCGGCTGCTGGAATGGCTGGAAGAAGCCCAGCCCGACGTTCTGGCCCTGCAGGAACTGAAATGCACGGAAGAAAATTTCCCCTTCGCACAAATCGAGGCCGCGGGCTATCGGGCCGCGGTGCACGGGCAGAAAACCTATAACGGCGTGGCGCTGCTTTCCCGCCATCCGATGAGCGATATCCGCCGCGGTCTGCCCGGCAACGAGGATGACGACCAGTCCCGCTATATCGAGGCAACAGTCAGGGGGGTGCGCGTCTGCGGGCTGTATCTACCCAACGGCAACCCGGTGGACAGCGAAAAATTCACCTACAAGCTCCGCTGGATGGAGCATCTGCGCGATCATGCCCGCGCCATGCTGAAGGCCGAGATTCCCTTTCTGCTGGCAGGCGATTTCAATGTCTGCCCGAGCGATGCCGATGTCTACGATCCGGCGGTCTTTGCCGAGGATGCCCTGTGCCACCCGCAATCGCGCCACCTGTACCGACAGATCGTCTATCTCGGCCTGACCGATGCCTATCGCGCCCTGCACCCGCACGAGCATGCCTATAGTTTCTGGGATTACCAGCGCGGTGCCTGGGCCCGGGATCACGGCCTGCGCATCGACCATCTGCTGCTGTCGCCCTGGCTGGCCGACCGCCTTGAAGCGGCGGATATCGACAAGGCCCCGCGCGGGCGCGAACGCCCCTCCGACCACACGCCGGTATGGTGCACCCTCGCTGACAAGGAAAAACAGACATAGAAGACATGGCAATCGCCCTGACGGTCCGCCCCGAACCGCCACGGGCAAAACCGCCACCCCGTTCGCCCGAATACGGGATGGCGGTTGTCATGGATTCCGGCGGCAGGCCTTCCTCACTCGCCCTTGACCAGCCACAACATATCGACGGGGTGGCGCTTGCTGCCCGCATCCTCGCCGATCAGCAGGCTGCCATCGGCGGTGGCAAGGAGATTGTCGGGCGATGCCGGCAGATTGACATCGCATTGCTTGCCTTCGGTATTCCTGCCGATCAGGAAGGGATCCAGGCGGGTCATGTTGTAATCGCTGCCGGTTTCCGACACATAGACACCGCCGCAGCTTTCCTTGTCCAGCGCGATATCGCCCTGATTTTTCTTGTCCCGGGCGCCGGTGGCCCAATCGAGGCTGCCATAGCCCGCGGTCATCGTGGTGCCGATGCTGGATGCGGCGATATAGACCTTGTTGCCCCGTGCCGTCGCCCCTTCCAGCTTGTCCCATTCATTGCTGGCCCCAAGCGCCGCGGCGGCCCGGCGACTTTCCAGAAAGGCCGGGCGGTCGTCCTTGTACGAACCGATGCGGCCATCGCCGTTCAGATCCCGCTGCAGCTTGCCTTCGGCCCAGTCGTTGATTTCCGCGTTACTGATGTAATTGGTTTTACCCTCGACGTAATCCTTGACGCCGAT
>WFTU01000343.1 GCA_015485375.1 Paracoccaceae bacterium
GGTGAAGCCCATGCCGGTCAGGCGGTCGAGCTGCTTTTTCAGGATGGCGCGCGGGGAATGGGGGATCGGCCGGTGATGGTGGTGGTCCAGCACATCACACAGAACCATAACGGTGCCTTCGAGCCACGGAACCGTGCGCAACGTAGAGAGGTCCGGCTTCATCACATAGTCGCCGTAGCCGCTTTCCCAGCTGGTGGAGGCATAGCCGTCCGGCGTGGCCATTTCCAGATCGGTGGCCAGCAGGTAGTTGCAGCAATGGGTTTCGTCGTAAGCGCTGTCAACGAAGTGCTGCGCGAGGAAACGCTTGCCCATCAGGCGGCCCTGCATGTCGACCAGACAGGCGAGAACGGTGTCCACCTCGCCATTTGAGACGGATTTCTTCAGGTCTGCGAAGGTAAGATTGCCGGACATGGAGGCACCTCGTTGGAAAATGGGTCAGCGGGGAATCAGAATATTCTGCAGCGGTATGGTTGCCCCGCAAACAGGGGCGGGGCAACCGGTTTTTATCAGCCGTAACGGTAGGGCCGGCCGGCCTTATCCATCGTTTCGTTGTAGTCCTTGAAGACCTGCACAACTTTCGACTTGATTTCGGATTCCTGGGCGATTTCGTCCCAGAATACGCGGGCGGCAGCCTCGACCGTTGCCCATTCCTCGTCCGGAATGGAGGTCAGCTTCATTTTGGTGCCGTTGACACGCAGGGAAGCCTCGCCGCCCCAGTACCACCACTGGCGATCGTAGTGCGACTGGTCCATGACGGTTTTCAGCATCAGCTGGAGCCGCGGCGACAGTTCGTTGAAGCGGTCCATGTTGGCAAAGAAATGCCCGATCCATGCGCCCGAGATGTTGTTGGTCAGGAAGTAGTCGGTGACGTCTGCCCAGCCGACGGTGTAATCCTCGGTGATACCGGACCAGCCGATACCGTCGAGCTCGCCGGTCTGCACGGCAACCTCGATGTCTTCCCACGGCAGGGTGACGGGCACCATGCCGAACTGGCTCATGAAGCGGCCGGCGGTCGGGAAGGTAAAGATCCGTTTGCCCTTGAAGTCGTTCAGGCTGGTGATCGGCTCCTTGGTGTTGAAGTGGCAGGGATCCCACGAACCGGCGGAAATCCATTTCACGCCGACTTTTTCATACTCCTTCGACCAGATGTCGCCCAGACCATACTGGTTGAACAGCACCGGCACATCCAGCGAGTAGCGGCTGGCGAAGGGGAAGTAGCCGCCGAAAACCGTCACGTCGGTCGGGGAGGCCATGGAGTCATCGTCCGACTGCACCGCGTCGATCGTGCCGCGCTGCATGGCGCGGAACAGCTCGCCGGTCGGGACCAGCTGGTCGGCTGTATACAGCTCGATCTGCATTTCGTCGCCGGCGAGGGCGTTGAAAGTGTCCACGGCCGGTTTGATAACCTTTTCGGCCAGTGCGGGGCCGGCATAGGTCTGCAGGCGCCATTTGATCGGCGCTGCACCGCGGACGGCAGGTGCGGCCAGCGTGGCTGCACCGGCGACGCCGGCGGTTTTGAGGAAATTACGTCTGGTTGTCATTTGTCTTCTCCTTGTTGAGAGGGGAAGTCCCCTCGGGGTTTTGCCCGTTATCACCGGGCCGTAGTGATGGAGGGTTTCCTCCTCCTTATTGTCATTTTCCGTACACCAGTTCTGGCAGCCACAGGGCGATCTGCGGGAAGATGATGATGGTGGTCAGGGCCAGCAGCATCACGCCCACGAACGGGATGATAGACGTATAGATATCGCGCAGGGTGATCTCGGGCGGAGCCATGGCGCGCATCAGGAACAGGTTGTAGCCGAATGGCGGGGTCATATACGCGATCTGCGAGGTGATTGTATAAAGAACCCCGTACCAGATCAAATCAAAGCCCAGAGAGCCGACCAGCGGAACGTAAAGCGGGGCGACGATCACCAGCATGGCGGTATCGTCGAGGAAGGTGCCCATCAGCAGGAAGGACACCTGCATCAGGATCAGGACCTGCCACGGCGAGAGGCCGAGACCGTCGAGGAAGAAGCTCTTGATCGCCTTGACCGCGCCCACCCCGTCGAACACCGCGCCGAAAGCCAGCGCCGCGAGGATAATCCACATGAACATGGCGGAGATAGTGAGGGTCTCGCGGATGGTGGTATCCATGACCTTGCGCGTCAGGCGCCCCTTGAACAGGGCGGCGAGGGTGGCGGTCACGGCACCGACAGCGGAGCTTTCGACGAGGCTGGTCCAGCCTTTGACGAAGGGATACATCATCACGAAGAAGATGATCAGCGGCAGCATACCGGCGCGCAGCAGACGCAGCTTTTCCGACAGGGAGATGCTGTCGCGCTCTTCCTGACTGAGGGCCGGACCGAGGGAGGGGTTAATCTTGCAGCGGATGGCGATGTAGATGATGAACATGGTGGCCATCATCAGGCCCGGTATAACACCGGCAAGCCAGAGCTGCCCGACCGGCTGGCGCGCGATCATGGCGTAAAGCACCAGCACCACGGAGGGCGGAACGAGGATGCCGAGGGACGATCCGGCCTGAATGACGCCGGAGATCATCCTTTTGTCATAGCCGCGTTTCAACAGTTCCGGCAGTGCAATGGTCGCGCCGATGGCCATGCCCGCGACCGACAGGCCGTTCATGGCGGAGATCAGCACCATCAGCCCGATGGTGCCGATGGCGAGGCCGCCGTTCAGGCCGCCGGTCCAGACGTGGAACATTTTATACAAATCGTCGGCAATACCGGACTCCGACAGGATGAAGCCCATGTAGATGAACAGCGGCAGGGTCAGCAGCGGATACCATTTCATCAGTTTCATGCTGGCGGTAAAGGCGATCTCGACACCGCCGTCCCCCCAGAGCAGCATGGCCGCGCCGACCGCGACGAAGCCGATGGCCGCGAAAACACGCTGGCCGGACATCAGCATCAACATCATGGATGCGAACATCAGCAGGGCGATCATTTCAAAAGACATCAGATTTCTTCTCCGCGGATTTTGGCAATGTCTATGAAAAAGACGGCTATGGCCTGTAGCAGCATCATGAAGATACCGAGGGATGCGATGACCTTGATCGGCCAGAGGTAGGGACGCCAGGCGGTCGGGCTGCGCTCCATGTAGCCGGTAACCTCGGAGGCCGCGTCGGAGCCGCCGGTGACATAGGCGACCAGCAGGTCGCGCCAGAACACGATCGGTTCGCTACCGAAATAGCCCATGGAGTAGGCGGCGCTGGAGATGCCGCCGTAAAGCAGCACGCCGAGATAGAAGATCAGGGTGAAAATGGTGAAGGCATCCACCCATGCCTTGGTTTTGTCCGACCAGCTGCCATAGAGCAGGTCCATGCGCACGTGGCCGCCAAGCTGCATCGAGTAGGGGCCGCCAAGCAGGTAGTAGGCCACCATCGTGAACTGCGCCATTTCCAGCGTCCAGAGCGACGGGTTGAAGAAGGTTTTGGAGATCGACGACCAGAGCAGGATGCCCATCAGGACGAAAATCAGATACATGGCGAAGCGGCCGACACGATAGTTGACGGCCGTGATGACACGGACATATGTGCGCATCCATCTAGGCATTTGAATTCTCCGTAACGGGGGTGGTTTCGAGACTGGAAAGGGCGGCGCGCAGCATGTCTGCGAGCTCGGCCGCGACTTTTTTCTGCTCGGCTCCGGTGGTCAACAGGTCGTTGCGGACCTCGATCATCACGTTGAGCAGACCGTTGGGAATGGCGTGCAGCTTCAGCGTATGGGTCACGCCGTCGGCCGCGCCGTAAGGCTCGTTGCGCCGCGCCAGCATTGTGGTCTTGTCGGCGTTGGCCAGCATGGCGTCGGCGAGGGTTGTATCCTCGTCATGCAGGATGCCGAGTTCGACCTCGCGTTGTTCCCCGAAATAGACGGGGGTGAAGCTGTGGATGGTGACCAGAACCGGCGGGCGGCCCTGCAGGACGCGGGTGGTGATGGCGTTGGTAAGGGCGCGGCTGAACGGCTCGTAGAGTTCGCGCACGCGCCGGGCGCGTGCTTCGGGCGACAGGTTCCGGTTGCCGGGGATGTCGTAGATCTCGCTTTTCTCCGGCATGGCACCGGCGGCCTCGGGCGGGCGGTTGCAGTCGTAGGCGAGGCGCGAGAAGCGGGCCTCTACCAGCGGTGCGTCGAGGATTTGCGACAGTTCCGTTGCCACCGCCAGTGCGCCGGGGTCCCATGCGATGTGACTGTTGGCGGCCCCGGCGTCGAGGCCGAGACCGCCAAGGCCGGCGGGTATGGTTTTGGAGGCGTGCTCGCACACAATCAGGAAGGGGGAGGACCCTTCCTGATTGGTGACCGCAACGGCGGCGCCTTCCTCTGCTGACAGAAGCTGTGTTTCTTCGTATTGACCCAAGGGAAACTCCAGTGGTTTTGTAAAGAAATGAACAGGTTTTCATTTCCTGTCAACATATTTTCTGTGAAATTTGTTGCACAGAACGTAGCGTCGTTATAAATTTTACAAATCCAGCCGGAGGCACAGGTTTTTGAAAACACCGAACAGATCGATTTCCGAGAAGTTGCATGACCATTTTGATTCCCTGACACGGGCGGAACGGCAACTGGCGAATTCGCTGTTGGAGAACTATCCGGTCTCGGGTCTGGCCAGTATCACCACGGTGGCGCAGAAGGCCGGAGTTTCCACGCCGACCGTGGCGCGGATGGTGCAGAAGCTGGGCTTCAAGGGCTACCCCGAGTTTCAGGCGGCACTGCGGGGCGAACTCGAAGCGCAGATTTCCAACCCGATTGCCAAGCATGATATCTGGGCCGAACATGCGCCGGAGGAACATATCCTCAACCGTTTCGCCGAGGCGGTGATGCAGAACGTGCGTCGCACCCTGCGCCAGATCGATCCGGCGGAGTTTGACGGGGCCTGCGGTTTGCTCGCCGATCCCGGGCGGCGGGTCTATATCGTTGGCGGGCGGATCACGCGGGCATTGGCCGATTATCTGTTTACCCATTTGCAGGTGGCGCGCGAGGGGGTAACGCTGGTGGCGTCGAACTCCAACGCCTGGCCGCATTATGTGCTGGATATGAAAGCCGGCGACGTGCTGGTGATCTTCGATGTGCGGCGCTACGAGCATGACCTGCTACGGCTGGCGGAAATGGCCAAGGCGCGCGGGGCGGAGATTATTCTGTTTACCGACCAGTGGGGCTCGCCGGCATCCAAATGTGCGACGCGGCGGTTCAATGCGCGGATCGAGGCGCCTTCGGCATGGGACAGCAATGCGGTGACGATGCTGCTGGTGGAAACCATGATCGCCTGCGTGCAGAGCCACACATGGGAAAGCACCAAGGAGCGGATGAACGAGCTGGAAGATTTGTTCGACCGCACCAAGCTGTTCCGTAAATTCATATAAAAAAGGCGCCCCGCAGGACGCCCTTTTTGTAATCTGTCGACGGGTTCAGCCGCGGGCTTTGCCGACCAGTTTCCAGACCGCCGGAACGATCAGGGCGGCGAGGGCCAGCTTGATGGCGTCAACCACGAGGAACGGGGCAACACCCTTGGCAACGGCGGTGGAGGCATCGAAGCCGTAAAGCTGCGAGAGCCACGCCGCGCCGGGGATGTAGATCAGCGCCGTGCCGGCCAGCATCATCAGGGCCATGGTGAAAACATTCCGGTCCCAGCCGCGCCGCGCGCCGAAGCCGAGGGCCACTGTGGCCAGCACGAAGCCGACCAGATAGCCGCCGGTGGAGCCGAGCATATAGGTAAGGCCGTTTGCCTCGGCAGAGGATTTGGCGAATACGTCGAAGCCGAGCGCGCCGATGATCATGTAACCGATGATGGTCACCAGACCCATGCGCGGGCCGTAGGCGGTGCCGAGCGTCAGAACGGCGAAGGTGCCGAGCGTCAGCGGAACCGGCGTGAAGGACAGCGGCACCTTGATCTTGGCGGAGAGCGCGAGGATGGCAATGCCGGCGATGACCATGATGGCGCGTTTGACCCAGAGGGCGGAGCCCTCGGCGTGCCAGATTTCCTCGGTCAGGGTTTTGTTCATTGCGGCGGTTGCCATGGCAATCTCCATTGTTCTCGGTTGCGTTGCAGCATTGTTTGCCATGCAAAGGCACAGGAGGCAAGGGTAAAGCGGGCTTGGCAAGCGGGGGTCAGGCTGCTTAACTGCGCCGATGATCGGTTTTGTGAAAAGTGTTTTGCGCAGGAATACCAACGCGGCGATATGGTCGACGCAGGGTTTCATCGCCGCAATGAAAAGCGAAGAAGGCATGCGCCAGTGGAGCATTGTCGCTGCTGCGGCCACGGTGCTGGCTTTTGTTCTGGACCTGAACGGGCTGGAGCGGGCGGTGGTCATCGCCTTCAGCTGGAATATCGTTCTGATGGAACTGGCCAATACGGCGATCGAGACGGTGGTGGACCGTGTAAGTGACGACCATCACGAGTTGTCGAAAAAGGCCAAGGACATCGGCAGCGCCATGGTGTTCTTTGCAATAATCGTGGCGGTGGTGGTCTGGGCGCTGGTATTGTTCGGCTAGGGTTCTGACCCTAGGCGCCCCAGATGATCGGTGCAGCCTCGGTCATCACCGAAATGCCGATATAGATGGCAACACTCGCCGCCGCGACCTGCACCGCAAGTAGCAACCGCGCGGCCGCCTTTTCCGCGATGCGCAGCGGCCAGCTTGCGGCAAAGGTCAGCGCGGCCATGCCGAGGATGGAGCCGACGCCGAACACCAGAATATAGGTCATTGCCGTCAGCGCGTTCTGTGTGGCTGCCGCCGCCAGCGCCACCAGTCCGGCGGAGCCTGCCGCGCCGTGGGCCAGCCCGATGGCATAGGCGCGCGGCGAAAACCCCGTGTGTTTATGTTCATGCGGATCCTGATCGTGTGCGACCTTGGCGCCCTGATGGCTGTGGGCGTGGAAGTGTTTGACGCCGTCGCCGTGGTCATGGACATGGA
>WFTU01000344.1 GCA_015485375.1 Paracoccaceae bacterium
TATCGAGCAGATCGAGGCCGACGTAACCGAAACCGACACCTGTCGCTCCAGACGCTCGGCCAGTCCGGATGCGCCGTTTATCAGCGCCAGCGATTTCAACCGCGCGCAAGAAGCCGTCGATGCGGGTTACGCAAAGCCGCTCGATGCGATATGGTCGACTTTTATCGAGGAATACCCCGGTCAGGTGATCAGTATCGAGTTCACGGGCTATCGCTGGCGTCCACGCTTCCGTTTCAAGGCAATTTCCGCCAGCGGACGCCTGGAAACCGTGATAGTATCGGCCCGCACTGGTGAAATCGAAAAAATCGTAGGCTGCTGATGCGCATTTTAATTGTCGAGGACGAGGCGAAAATCGCCACCTCGATCAGGGACGTTCTGGTGGATTCCGGATTTGTGCCGGAAATCTCGACCGACGGCGAGGATGCCTGGTTCCGTGGCGGAACCGAGGATTACTCCGCCGCCATCCTCGATATCGGCCTGCCAAAACTCGACGGCCTCAGCGTGCTACGCAACTGGCGCAACGAAAAGATCGACATGCCGGTGATCCTGCTCACCGCCAAGGGCAGCTGGTCGGAACGTGTGGACGGCATCGATGCGGGTGCCGACGACTACCTCGTGAAACCCTTCCACATGGAAGAACTGATCGCCCGCCTGCGCGCCCTGCTGCGCCGCGCCGGTGCCGACAAAAACACCCGCCTGAAGGCCGGACCGCTGGTCCTCGACACGAAACAGATGCGGGTCACCATCGATGGCAGTCCGGTTAACGTCACCCCGCTGGAATTCCGCCTGCTGAACTATCTGCTGCACCAGCGCGGCCGCGTTATCTCGCAAGAGGAACTGGCCACCAACATCTATTTCCAGGACCAGGAGCCCGACAGCAACGCGATCGAGGTTCTCGTCGGCCGTCTGCGCCGCAAGCTGAAGGCAAAGGTCATCCAGACCCGCCGCGGTTTCGGCTACATGATCCCCGACGAGGCCCCCGACAGCGGAGACCCCGCGTGAAGTCCTCCTCGCTCTCCCTGCGGCTGATCCTGCTGGCCTGCGTCTCGATTTTTCTCGCGCTCGGCGCAACCGGCCTGTTCCTGAACAAGACGTTCTACAACTACTTCGAGGAACGCATCTATACCGAGCTCGACCAGTATCTGAAACAGGTTACGGCCCGCATTGTCATCAATCCCGACAACAGCATCTCCGTCCAGCCCCTGCCCGACCCGCGCTTCGCCCTGCCGTTCAGCGGCCTCTACTGGCAAGTGACCGAAGCGGGGCAGGATCCGGTCCTCTCCCGCTCCCTGTGGGGCAAAACCATCGACCTGCCGCCAAACCCCGTTCCGGGCGAAGAGGTCCGCGGCTCCGTCACCGCCGACAACGGGGTGCCGCTTCTGGCCCTCGGCTGGACCATCCTGCTGGGTGACGAAGACAACCGCCGTGTCCTGTCCCTGACCGTCGCTGTCGACAAAAGCGAAGTCGTCAAGGCCGCCGCCGGTTTCCGCCTTGCCTTCCTGCAATGGCTCTCGCTGATGTTCCTCGCCCTGATCATCGCTTCATGGTTCCAGGTCCGCCTCGGCCTCGCCCCGCTCGAGGCCATCCGCAAAAAGGTCGAACAGGTCCGCTCCGGCGCGCGCGACCGGTTGGAAGGCCGGTTCCCCAAGGAGGTCCGGCCGCTGGTGCTGGAGGTCAACGAGCTGCTGGATCTGCACCAGAAATCCCTGACCTCGGCCCGCGCCCGCGCCAGCGATCTGGCGCACGGCCTGAAAACCCCGCTCGCGGTCATGCTCGCCCTCGCCCGCGACCTGCGCGCCAAGGGGGACGAGGCCACGGCCAAAGATATCGAGGATCAGGTAGAATCCATGCGCCACTACATCGAACGCGAGCTGGCCAGGGTACGCACCAAAACCCCCGCCGGCCACGGAGCCAAAGCCGCACCCGTGGTCGCCAAGATGGTTTCCGCCATCGAGCGTTTCCCGCGCGAGACCCCGCTCGAATGGCAGGTCGACGTCTCCGACACGCTCGTCACCCCCTTCGATGAACACGACCTGTCCGAAATGCTCGGCAACACACTCGACAACGCCCGAAAATGGGCCAAAAGCCTCGTGCGTATCACCGGCGGCCACAGCAACGGCTCCGATTTCCTGCGCATCGAGGACGACGGCCCCGGCGTGTCCGAAGACCTGTTCGAAGCGATTCTCGAACGCGGCGAAAAACTGGACCCCAGCGTGCAGGGTCAGGGCCTCGGCCTTGCCATCTGCGCCGATATGGCGGCGGCTTATGGTGCGGAATTCACCCTGGGCCGGGCGGAAACCGGTGGTTTGATGGTAGAAATCCGCTGGAACGGCGAAAATCCGGCAAACGAAGCGGCTGAATAGAAATACTCCATTAACCATTTCACGCTTCTATGCCATAGAATTTCGACAAAGTTTTTCTGACAGGAGAATTTCAGTGAAAATTGTTATGATCGGCGCCGGATATGTCGGACTGGTATCCGCCGTCTGTTTCTCCGATTTCGGCCATCAGGTCACCTGCGTTGAAAAGGACCGAACGCGCCTCGACAAGCTGCGTGCCGGCAAGGTGCCGATTTTCGAACCCGGCCTCGACCGGCTGATGACCCACAACATAGCCGAGGGCCGCCTGACCTTTTCCGACGACCTCGGCACAGCCATGGAGGGCGCGGATGCGGTGTTCATCGCCGTCGGCACACCGGCGCGGCGCGGCGACGGTTTCGCCGATCTGACCTATGTCTACGACACCGCGCGGGAAATTGGCGAGAAACTGAAAACCCCGACCGTTGTCGTTACCAAATCCACCGTTCCCATCGGCACCAACCGCGAGGTGCAGCGCATCATCGACAGCTGCAACCCGCCGGTAAAGGCCGAGGTCGCCTCCAATCCCGAATTCCTGCGCGAAGGCTCCGCGATCGAGGATTTCATGCGCCCGAACCGCATTATCGTCGGCGTGCAATCCCCGTCTGCAGAAGAAGTCATGCGCCATATCTATCGTCCGCTGAACCTGCGTGAAACACCGATCATGTTTACCGATCTGGAAACGGCCGAAACCATCAAATATGCCGCCAACGCTTTTCTGGCGACGAAAATCACCTTCATCAACGAAATCGCCGACCTGTGCGAGAAAACCGGCGGCGACGTGCAGCAGGTGGCCAAGGGGATCGGGCTGGATGCGCGTATCGGCGGCAAATTCCTGCACGCGGGGCCGGGGTATGGCGGCAGCTGTTTTCCCAAGGATACGCTGGCGCTGGTGCAGACCGGCCAGCAACACGGCGTGCCGCAGCGGATTGTCGAAACCGTGGTGGCCGTAAATGATGCCCGCAAATCCGCCATGACGGAAAAGATCATCGCCGCCTGTGGCGGCTCGGTCGAAGGCAAGCGCATCGCGGTGCTGGGCGTAACCTTCAAACCCAACACCGACGACATGCGCGACGCGCCCAGTCTGGTGATCCTGCCCGAACTGATGACCGCAGGCGCCGCCATCACCGTATGCGATCCCGAAGGCGGGGCCGAGGCGCGCCGCCTTTTGCCCGGCGTGGACTGGGTGGAGGATGCCTACAGCGCCGCCGACGGCGCCGATGCGCTGGTGATTATCACCGAATGGAATGCCTTTCGCGGCATGGACCTGCGAAGGATTGCCGACCTGCTTTCCGCGCCGGTTTTCGTCGATCTGCGCAACATCTACCCCCCCGAAGAAGTCGAGGAGGCCGGCCTCGCCCACACCGGCGTTGGTAAAGGAAGTGTAAACTAGATGCGCAAAGTATTCGTTACCGGCTCGGCCGGATTCATCGGCTTCCACCTCTCCCGCCTGCTGCTGGAAGAAGGCTTCGAGGTCGCCGGTTTCGACGGAATGACCGATTACTACGATGTCACGCTGAAACAGCGCCGCCAGCAGATGTTGCTGCAGAACCCCGCCTTCACCGCGCACGAGGCGATGCTGGAGGATCAGGATGCCCTGCGCCGCGCCTATGAATCCGCCGCGCCGGATGTGGTGGTGCATCTGGCCGCGCAGGCGGGCGTGCGCTACAGTCTGGAGAACCCGCGCGCCTATGTGGAGAGCAACATCCTCGGCACCTTTAACCTGATGGAGCTGACGCGCGAACACGGGGTGGAGCATCTGTTGATGGCCTCTACCTCATCGGTTTACGGCGCCAACGAAGATATGCCGTTTCGCGAGACCGACCAGACCGAAACCCAGATGACGCTCTATGCCGCTACCAAAAAGGCGACCGAGAGCATGGGGCATTCCTACGCCCACCTGTGGAACATCCCCACCACCATGTTCCGTTTCTTCACCGTTTACGGCCCGTGGGGGCGGCCCGACATGGCGCTGTTCAAATTCGTCAAGGCGACGCTGGAGGGCGATGCGATCGACGTTTACAATCACGGCAGGATGGCCCGCGACTTTACCTATGTCACCGATCTGGTGCGCGGCATCCGGCTGTTGATCGACACACCGCCCGAACGCCCGGAAAACCGCGAGGATATTGCCGAAGGCGACAGCCTCAGCCCCGCCGCGCCGTTCCGAACGGTGAATATCGGCAACTCCGACAAGGTCGGGCTGGAGGAATTCATCACCGCGATGGAGGATGCGCTCGGCATGTCCGCGAAACGGAACTACATGGAAATGCAGAAGGGCGACGTGCCGGCAACATGGGCGGATGCGTCGTTGTTGCAGGACCTGACAGGCTACCGCCCCGCAACGCCGGTACCCGAGGGCGTGGCGAAATTCGTGGAGTGGTATCGGGACTACTACAAGGTCTGAGACAAAAAGTTGGCAATTGCCAACTCCCCGTTATTTACGTTGTTATTCAGTGTCTTAATCAAAATAAGAACAAACAGAAAAGGCGCCCGTCCGGGGCGCCTTTTCCGTAAGGTTTATGCGGTTTAATTGCCCGAAAGCGCGGCCTCCGCAGCGGCGGCCTCTTCTTCGGTGGCGCGCTGGCCATTGGCCCAGAAGCCATCGTATTCCTCGCCGGTGGCATAGCGCATGATACCGCGACCCTGGCGCTGGCCCTTGCGGAAGAAGCCTTCGTAAACGTCGCCGTTCGGGTATTTCGCAACACCCTGCCCGTCGATCTCTCCGGCCTTCCAGCTGCCGGTGTATTCGAAACCGTCCGACATGGTGATCGTGCCGACCCCCTCGCGCTGGCCGTTGACGAAACCGCCGGTGTAGATCGTGCCGTCGGCATAGGTCGCCACGCCTTCACCATCGCGCAGGCCGTTCTTCCAGTCGCCGGTATACTGGTACCCGTCCTGATAGATCATCGTGCCCTTGCCGTGGTTCTTGGCGTTTTTGAAGTAGCCCTCGTAGACCAGACCGTTGCCGTATTTGGCAACGCCGTAACCCTCGATCACACCGTTGACCCATTCGCCCTCGTAAGAGCTGCCATCGGGATAGGTGATCTTGCCCTGACCGTGGGCGACATCGTTCTTGAACTGGCCGACATAGACCGACCCGTCGGGATAGGTCACCTGGCCTTCGCCCTCGATCCGGCCCTGCACCCAGTCGCCGGTATAGACGTAGCCGTCGGTGCCGGTGAAGGTGCCTTTGCCCTGCCGCAGGTCGCCGACGAACTCGCCTTCGTAAACGTCGCCGTTGGCGTAGGTGACCTTGCCGGTGCCGTCACGCTGGCCGTTTTTGAAATCGCCCTCGTAGCGGTCGCCGTTGGCCTGAACCAGAACGCCCTTGCCGTTGATCTGCCCGTCAACCCAGCTGCCGGTATAAACCAGCCCGTCGGGAAGGGTCAGCGTGCCCTGCCCCTGACGCACACCCTTGACGATATCGCCTTCGTAGATCGCGCCGTCGGAGTAGGTGATCTTGCCGGTGCCGTCCTTGACGCCGTCAACCCATGTGCCTTCGTAGCGGTAGCCGTTGGCGCTGGTCATCACGCCGAAACCGTCATGCACCGCGTTTTTGAATTCGCCCTCGTAACGGACGCCATTGGCATAGAGCGCAACGCCCTGCCCCTGGATTTTGCCGTCTACCCAGTCGCCCTCGTAGGTGCCGCCGTCGGCGAAGGTGATCTTGCCTTTCCCCTCGGGGCGGCCGTTTTTGAATTCGCCCTCGTAAACGGAGCCGTCGGGATAGGTGGCCTTGCCCACGCCCTCGATCCGGCCCTCGACCCACTGGCCGGTGTATTCATAGCCGTTCGGCAGGCGATAGGTCCCCTGACCGTGTTGCTTGCCGTCCTTGAATTCGCCTTCGTAAATTCCGCCGGTGTCGTACTGCTTGGTCTGGACCCCGCCCTCCTGAGCAACAACCGGAGCGCCTGCGAGTATACCGAGCGCCACTGCGCCGAAGAGAATTGTTCTTTGCAAATTGCCCTACCGGAGAGTTCGCCCCCCGGTCTCCCTTAATTTTGCCGCGCCCCGAAGTGTGCGCGTTCAATGTTGTCGGGAAGTCTATGACCTAGGGTGCTTGTTTTCAACGTCTTTTTACCCGCATGGACGGTCGGTGAACGGGGCGTGCCCATAATCCCTTGTGCTTTGCCTGCCGAAAAGAGTATTTGCATCACTGACCCTTGCATCGGAGACGCCTATGTCCGCCTCTTTTCGAATCCTTCTGTGCCAACTGAACGCGACGGTTGGCGACCTTTCCGGCAATGCCGCCAAGGCCGTGGCCGCCCATCGCGACGGAGCGGCGCGCGGGGTCGATCTGGTGGCATTGCCCGAAATGTTCCTGACCGGATACCAGACGCAGGACATGGTGATGAAACCGGCGTTTCTGGACCATGTGGAGCAGGTTCTGGATGCTTTGGCGAAGGATTGCGCCGAGGGACCGGCGCTGGTGATCGGGGCGCCGCTGCGCGAGGGGGAGGCGCTTTACAATGCCTATTTCATCCTGAAGGGCGGCAAGGTCCATTCGGTGGCGCGCAAGCATCATTTGCCGAACGAGGATGTGTTTGACGAGCGCCGGCTGTTCGACCACGGCGCGGTCTCCGGTCCTGCGGCGCTGGGTCCGCTGCGCCTCGGGATGCCGGTCTGCGAGGATGCGTGGCACGAGGATGTGGTGGAGACATTGGCCGAAACGGGGGCCGAGGTGCTGCTGGTGCCGAACGGCTCGCCCTATTATTCCGGCAAATATGACCGGCGCATGAACCATATGGTGGCGCGGGTGGTCGAGTCGGGGCTGCCGCTGGTCTACCTGAA
>WFTU01000345.1 GCA_015485375.1 Paracoccaceae bacterium
GGCGCTTCGCAAGAAGGACCCGCAGGAGATTTCCGAGGAAGAAGCAGTGCTGGAGATGTATAAAGAAGCGCTCGGCATGTAGAAGGAGGCCGCATGGCAGACTGGACAGAAAGCACACTCGACAGCCCCACTGGGGCGAAGTTGCACCTGTATTCGGCGCGCGCTGAAGGCGCGGCGAAGGCCGTTGTCCAGATCAACCACGGCATGGGGGAACACGCGGGGCGCTATCGCCGGTTTGCGGATTTCCTGACGGCGCGGGGGTATCATGTATATGCGCATGACCATCGCGGGCATGGCCGGACGGAGGCCGAAGATGCGCCGCTCGGGAAATTCGCGGAGCGGGACGGCTGGGCGCAGGTGCTGGCGGATGTGGAGGCGGTGAACGCGCGGATCCGTGCGGAACACCCCGATTTGCCGCTGGTCTGTTTCGGGCATTCCATGGGATCGATCATCGCGTTCAATTACGCCCTGACGCGGCCCGGCAGTATCGACGCGCTGACCTGCTGGAACGCGAGCTTTACCGCCGGCGGGCTGGCGGCGGTCGGCCGGACCATCCTGAAGGTGGAAAAGACATTGAAGGGGGCGCACAGGCCCTCGAATATCACGCAGTC
Organism: Paracoccaceae bacterium; assembly: GCA_015485375.1. Classification (GTDB taxonomy): domain Bacteria; phylum Pseudomonadota; class Alphaproteobacteria; order Rhodobacterales; family Rhodobacteraceae; genus NORP23. Next base: position 612 of record WFTU01000345.1, read on the forward strand.
GCTGACGTTCGGGGCGTGGAACAAGGCGTTCAAACCGAACCGGACGGAATTCGACTGGCTGTCGCGCGACGGGGCGGAGGTGGATAAATATGTGGCCGATCCGCTCTGCGGCTTTCCGGTTTCCATCGGGCTGTGGCTCGATACCATCGGCGGGGTGTATTTTGCCCATGACGACGCCAACCTTGCGGCGTTGCCGTCCGGATTGCCGGTGCATTTGCAGGGCGGGACGGAGGATCCCTGCTCGGAGCAGGGCAAGGCGGTGGCGCGAACGGCGGAACGGCTGCAAAAGGCGGGGTTGCGGGATGTGACGCTGGCCCTGCTGGAAGGGGCGCGGCACGAGAGCCTGAACGAGACCAACCGCGCGCAGGTGATGGCGGATTATGCCGACTGGCTGGACGGGCGGTTCGGGGGGTAGGGCGTCCGGTTGCCTGCGGGCTACAGGTTTCCGAGATAGGTGTAGTCATACGTATAGGTGTTCCCCGCAGCGGTGTAATCTGTTGTGGCGATGGTTTCGCCGCCGATGCTGTAGTTTTCCGCGCCGTTTATTCCGCCGTCCGTATAGATTGGATTGCCGGACCCGTTGTCGATGTTCGAGGTGTAGGAGAACCCTGCCGGGGCGGCATCGTACATCAGGTGGGTGGCGTTGTGGATGTTTCCGCCGGCATCGGCCAGAAACTGCGCGGCGGCACCTGTGGTTGCGGCTGCAGTGCCGGTGATGGCGCCGACGATGGAGGTGTTGGTCGCGGCGTTGTTCAGGTCGTCATTGATGTTGACGGTGGCGTCGTTGGTGCCGCTGGATATGGCAATCACTACGGCCATACCGATGCCCGCAACGGCCGCGGTGAGGACGACCCAGTCGACTGTGATAGCGCCGGAATCGTTTTTCAGGAATGTATTGAAAAATGTCATAACTTTGCCCCCGCATGTTGAAAACACAGGGAAATTATGGCCTGTATTGATAACAACCTGAAGTATAGCACCGGATTGTGTCCAGAATGTGTTCGGGGATGCCGGTGTTCTGCATGCCTGCGTGCAGGAGGGGGGTATGACGTTCACGGAGATGATAGGGGAGTCTTGGAGAGTCCGAAGAAGCTCAATCGCGATCAGGTGATGGCGGACTATGCCGGGCGCTGGACGGGCGGTTCCGGGGCTGGGAGCCGGAACTTGCAGGTTCCTGAATGTTCGGGGGCCCCGAACAAAACGAAGCCCCCGATAGATACGCTGCTTTTTGCAACTATGTGTTCGGCGGTTTTATACGCCGTTTGCTGCGGTAAGGTCGTATGTGTATGTATTCCCCGCAGCCTCATAGTCGGCTCTGGTTATGGTGTTGCCGCCGATACTGTAGGTCTCGGGCGTTCCATAATCGGAATAGACGGGATAGCCTGTGGCATCATCGATATTCAACGTATAGTCGAAGCCGGTGGGCGTGGCAGCTTCTATCGAAGCGATTGCGGCCCAAACGTCACCGTTATTGCTGGTTATCAGCTGGGCAAACGTATCGGTTGCCGAAGCTGCGACGCCTGTAATCGCGCCCGCGATCGAAGCGTTGGTCGTTGCGGCTCTCAGGTCTTCATTGGTGTCTACGGCGGCATCGTTGATACCACTAGAGACAGCGACCATAACCGCCATGCCGATCCCTACGATGGCGGCGGTCAGGACAACCCAGTCAACCGTAACGGCACCGGACTCGTTCTTCAGATAATTGTTAAGAAGCGTCATAATTTTCCCCTGTTTGTGAAAACACAGGAAAATCGCCCCTATGCAATTGTTACAGGGTGAAGATATGGGGCGAATGTGACCTCAAAATGGTGCAATTGTGGTGAAACCGTGGCGAGGGGCTTTTTCTAGAGAAACCCCGCCAGTTTCGGCACCTCGACTTCGGGCCGGGGAAGACGGTGTCGATTTGTCGGGCAGGCAATCCCGTGTATTATCTGTTGAAAGGTAGGCTGAATGAAACAATCGCGCTCCGGCAGGAGCGCGATTGGATAAAAGGGCCGGGTTTGGCGGCTCATCGAACCGAAGGTAGTCACGGGACCACGGCTACGGAGGCCTAGGCGGTATAGGCTACGGCCGTTCCGGTATAGTCTGCAACCGGAGTAACCACGCCGCCAATGCTGTAGTTCAGGCCGTCATCACTCGTGTAGATAACGTTGCCGGAATCGAGGTCGGCAAGCGGATTGCTGAAGTTGTATCCCGCCGGCGCATCTGCTGCGGCATATGTTTGGGCCCAGCCGTAGGTGGCTCCGTTATTGCCGGGTGCCTGAGCTGCCCCCATATTCAGGTAGTCTTGTGCAGACAATCCACTCCACGTTGTCGTGCCGGCACCGGTAATCAGATCGGCGAGCGTGCCGTCGTTCGCGCCGGCCAGTTCGTCGTTTACATCCACTGTGGCATCATTGATACCGCCAGAGACAGCAACCATAGTCGCGATACCCATGCCGACGATGGCGGCGGTCAGGACGACCCAGTCAACCGTAACGGCGCCGGAGTCGTCGGATTTGAAGTTATTGAACAGTTTCATTCCAGTTCCCTTGCTTGTTTTAGTCCGGATGCATGGCGGGCACTGGACATGGGCAAAGGTTCTAGCGGGGGAAGGTGTCGGCAATCTGGCGCAATTGTGTTCTTTTCAAGGCGGGTTTGCCGCCTATAGCAACGCCACCAGTTTCGCGGCTTCTGCCTCGGGCGGGGAGAGGGTATCGCGTTCCTCGCCGGGGAAGAACCTTGCGCGCAGGGCGGTCGGCATCGGCTCGGGGCGGAATTTCAGCACGCGGGGGGAGAGGCGCACGGTTTCGGCGGCCCAGGCATCGACGATGGCATTGGCGGCGGCCTTGCTGGCGCCGTAGGCGGTGAAGAATTTCTCGCCCTCGCGGTGGTCCTCGATGAACATGGCGGTGCCTTCGGGGGCGGCGCGCAGCAGCGGGTCGGTCAGGGCGATGATGCGTTGCGTGGCGCGGGCGTTGACGGCCATGCAGCGGTCGAAATTCTTGTCCGAGATATGCGGCACGGGCGAGAGCGGCTCCGCATGGGCGGCGCAATGCACCAGCAGGTCGATCCGGCCCCAGCGCTCGAAGATCGAGAGGCACATGCGTTGCAGGCCTTCTTCCTCGGTGATGTCCAGCGGGACGAGGGTGGCGGAGCCGCCAACCGCGTTGACGGCGTCGTCCAGTTCCTCCAGCCCGCCGACGGTGCGGGCCAGCGCGATCACATGTGCGCCCTGTTTCGCCAGTTCTACAGCGGTGGCATAGCCCAGCCCGCGCGAGGCGCCGGTGACGAGGGCGATGGTGTCGGAAGAGATTTTCATTTGTCGTCTTTCAGCTTGAAACCGTGGTCGATCCTGTCCATCGGGCGCACCGGATAATCGCCGGAGAAACAGGCATCGCAATACTGCGGGTTGTCGTTGTCGCGCGCCTCGAAGCCGCCAACCGCGCGATAGAGACCGTCCAGCGAGATGAAGCGCAGGCTGTCCACGCCGAGGTGCTTGCGCATCTGTTCCTCGGACATATGCGCGGCGAGAAGCTTGTCCTTGTCCGGCGTATCGACGCCATAGAAGCACGGCCATTTCGTGGGCGGGGAGGCGATGCGGAAGTGGACCTCCGCCGCGCCGGCGTCCAGCACCATTTCCTTGATCTTGCGGCTGGTGGTGCCGCGCACGACCGAGTCATCGACCAGTATCACCCGCTTGCCCTCGATCAGGGCGCGGTTGACGTTCAGCTTCAGGCGCACACCCATGTTGCGGATCTGCTCGGTCGGCTCGATGAAGGTGCGGCCGACATACTGGTTGCGAATGATGCCCATGGCATAGGGGATGCCGCTTTCCTGCGAATAGCCGATCGCCGCCGGTGTGCCGCTGTCGGGCACGGGGCAGACCAGATCGGCCTCCACGGGGGCTTCCTTGGCCAGTTCCACACCGATGCGGCGGCGGGATTCATAGACCGACTGCCCGCCGATGATGCTGTCGGGGCGCGAGAAATAGACGTTCTCGAAAATGCAGAAACGCGGGCTGGATTTGTGGAAGGGGAAGACGCTCTCGATTCCGTCTTTGGTGATGACGACCATCTCGCCCGGCTCGACCTCGCGCACGAACTCCGCGCCGATGATGTCGAGGGCGCAGGTTTCCGAGGACAGCACCCAGCCGTCGCCGATCCGGCCGAGCATCAAGGGGCGCACGCCGAGCGCGTCGCGCACGCCGATCAGTTTGGTGCGGGTCATGGCAACGATGGAGAAGGCGCCTTCGACGCGGCGCAGCGCGTCCTTCAGCCGTTCGGGGATGTTCTTCTGGATCGAGCGCGCCATCAGATGCACGATGCATTCGGAATCGGACGAGGACTGGAAGATCGAGCCACGCTCGATCAGTTCCTTGCGCAGGGCCTCGGCGTTGGTGATGTTGCCGTTGTGGGCAATGGCACAGCCGCCCATGGCGAATTCGGCGAACAGCGGCTGCACGTCGCGGATCTGCGACACGCCCTTGGAGCCGGAGGTCGAATAGCGCACGTGGCCGATCGAGAGTTCGCCCGGCAGGGTCTCCATCAGGCTGGCCTTGGTGAAGTTGTCCCGCACATAGCCGAAGCGGCGCACGTTGGAAAAGCCGACCTCGGGGGCGTAGGCGGTGATGCCGCCGGCCTCCTGCCCGCGGTGTTGCAGCGCGTGCAGGCCGAGGGCGACGAAGTTGGCGGCGTCCTTGAGGCCGATCACCCCGTAAACGCCGCATTCCTCGTGCAGTTTGTCATCGTCGAAAGGATTGGTCGAAAGGGCAACGGGGGCAGAGGTCATATAAGCGGCTCGCGAACAGGGTTGCTATCTGCTTCGCCTTATACGACCCGGAAACGCGGGTGTCACCCGCGTTTCGTCCACTGTGGCGATTTATCAGCCCTCGGTGGTGGCCGGTTCGGCGGGTGTGGCTTCCGGTGCCGCTTCGGGCGTGGCGTCGCCGCCGGTGCAGCTCGATGTCAGCTCCTCGTAGGGGCCGACCAGCCATTCCGGAACTTCGGTCGGGATGTATTCTTTCAGCTGCGCCTGCTGTTCGGCCAGCATTTGGCGGGTCTTCGAGTTTTCAACGATGTCGAAGCCCTCGCCACCGGCGATGAAGAAGTCATAGGCCACCAGCGCGGCCACAACCAGAACC